>JBCBFY010000047.1:0-35051 GCA_038527325.1 Cyanobacteria bacterium J06614_10 | reverse complement strand
TGACGATGACTCTTTTCTGTAGAGCGCTCTCGTATAGCAAAGCGCGGATGCATTCGTGCTTTGCTATGGCACTTTGCGTTGTAGGGCAAGTGGTGTAGCTTTCCTAGGTGTAGTAGATGCGGGCTGGAGGGAATGACTCTGTACCCTGCAGAAATCGTTTTGCATCACGGAAAATTTGCTCCGCAGCACGTAGCAATCACTCCGCGCCACGGAAAAATCATTCCGCAATCTGTAGCAGCCACTCTGCGCCATAGAAAAATCGTTCAGCGTCGCTGAAAAATTGTTCCGCACTGCGTAGCAATGACTTTCCAGCCTGTAGCAATGACTTTCCAACGCATAGCATCCGTTCTACTGCTAGGGAGAAAGGATGGACACAGTGGAGCAGAAGCAACACATAGGTGCCTTGCCTCTGCTCCCAGCCACAGAATCTTTCCTTAAGGGATCTGCCAGCAAATAACATCCCGGTCCCCTCACCCTAGCCCTCTCCCTGAGGGAGAGGGGATCGGATTCAAAGTCCCTCTCCCTCAGGGAGAGGGATTTAGGGTGTAGAGCTTGCTCTTCTCGCAGAGTGGGCGGCAGTAATGCTGAGAGCGGGGACATTATTTATTTGCGCTTCCCTAAAGGCGCCAACGCAAATTAGATAAAGACTTGCGCAAAGTCTTCTCCTAGGGAGAGGTGCCCAGCCGAGGTGAAGTGAACGCTATCGCTAGATACTGGGTAGCTGTCCGTATTGACCAGGTAGTTCCGACTGTCGGCATTCGCGACTGCCGTTTGAGCGCTGCGAACCACCTCATCGGCAAAGAAGCCATTGGGCAGCTCATCGTGCAGTCGCCCAATGACAAAGTCCACACTCTGACCGTAGCGTTGGCGAATGTCACTAATGAACCCGGTCAAATTGCTCTGGTAGTTGGCGGCTTGGCTCGCATTGAAGGCGTCTTGCTCGCCCTGCATCCACATCATGCCTTCTACAGAGTAGCCAATCCCCTGACTCGTCAGTTTGTTCAGCGCATTACCCACCCAGTCTTTGAAGTCGTCGTAAGTGTTGTTCTGACCATTTACAGCCCAGTCTTCAGCCAGGCTCGTTGACCCCAGGGCGTACTTCACCAGATAGATTTCTTCTGTATCGGAGGTGCCACTGTCTCTCGCCGCTTCCAGCGCAAACCCAAAACCCAGCTCCGCACCAAATCCAGCCCCGTTACCAAAGTTTCTGTTGAATCCGGGTCGCAGATCGACAAAGGAATTGATGCCATCCTGCCAAATTTGAACATCGGGGAGAGGATTGGCCTGTGCGCCGCTCAGGTCATTGGCATCGCTACCCACACCCGCCATATTTGACTGCCCGCCAAACAGGTACACAGAGACTTTGTTGGTCACGCGAATCTGTACAAACTGGCTGGCGACTAGGCCCGTTGAGTCAGTTGCCAACACATTTATCTGATAGACATTGTCACCATTTGCATCATCAGGATTCTCGAAATCAGGCTCCGTCAAGAAAAATATCTCACCCGTATTCTCATCAATATCAAATCGGTCCCTGTCAGGTCCGGCATTAATGCGATAGGAGATACCATCTCCTTCCACATCCCCATCGGGGTCTGTCGAGTCTATGTCAACAGCCAGGGTGCTGCCTTCTAGCACAGACGGATTGGCATCACTCGTAATAGTCGGCGCTTGCCCTGATTCGACCACATCTCTCACAGAAACAACAAGAAACTGGCTATCGGATTGACCTGTTGTATCTTGGGCCAGCACGTTAATCAGGTAAGTGTTGTTGCCATCGGTATCTTCAGGATTTTCAAAATCGGGTGCTAGCTTAAATGAAATCACCCCTGTTTGAGCGTCGATATTAAAGAGAGAAACATCTTCTCCTGCATTGAGAGAATAGGTGACGTTGCTGCCACCTGTTGTATTCACATCCGTGACAAACGTCTCGCCTTCATTTATATCCACCGATGCATTGCTACCACCACCATTACTGGTAATCGCCAAAGGCGTTCCGCCGCCGTCGTCTATGTCATCCACGGTCACCTGCAGGAGCTGACTGTCTGTTGCACCGGTCGAATTCTTCACCTCCACGCTCACTTCGTAGAGGTTGTTACTATCGCTGTCTTCTGGAGTCTCAAAGTCGGGGGCACGTTTGAAGCGAACAACGCCTGTGTTTTTATTGATTCTAAATAGACTGACATCTTCTCCGCCGTTCAGCGAGTAGGTTAAGCCATTCCGTTCTACATCGCCGTTGCTGCTGGTTGCATTCACATCAACCACGAACTTTTCACCTTCATCTACATTTAGTGAGGCCGTGTCTCCGCCTCCACTGCTCGTAATCACAGGTGGGTCGCCGGGGATGACGGGGTCTTCATTCACATCTGTGACATTCACCGTCAGCAGCTGATCGTCTGTTTCGCCTGCATCGTCTGAAACGCCAACTCGCACTAGGTACGCGTTGTTACTGTTTGAATCAATCGGTGACTCAAAATCTGGCGCCGACCGAAACCGCAGCACACCCGTATTGACATTGATGCGAAACAGGGTGCTATCGTCACCACCAATGATGGAGTAGGTGACGCCGTTTCTCTCCTGAAATGAGTTTGTTGAACTGCTGCTCTGCACGTCAGTAACAACAATCTCCCCTTCTTCGACAGATACCGTCGCTGTATCACCGCCACCGTCACTGGTGATAGCCCGCAATACGCCTGCGTAGCCAAGCTGACCGGCTGCCGTAATCGCCACCTCGGTTTCTATCTCACCGACGGTCGCTTCCAATGCCCAGTCACCGCCGAGCAAAGCGCTGCCCGTGAGGTCTGTAGAGGCCTGAATATCTCCACCGGTGGCCGCTGAGAGCTGTTCGATAAAGCTGATGCCCGCTGCAGACTTGGCAACATCGCAGCCATACAGCAAGATATCGCCCGTCGTAGAGGCGCCCCAGTGAGAGAGGGCTTCACTATAGCCGGTGAGGTCATCGCTACTGAGAGCGGTCTTCCCTAGCTGCAGCCTGCCTGCCCGCCCGTGGGAAAAAATATGAACGCTGTCGACAGCTTCTGGCCCGTACTGTGCTAGCACATCTGAGATGTAGCTTACGCCGTCTATGTCAGCGTCAATAATATGAATAGCAGATGCCGTTAGCGTACTGACCAACCCGTCAATATCGTCCAAACTGGCATCGATGAAGGCAATTTTTTGTGGGGCGATCGCAGTACCAGACAGCCCAGCAAGCGAACTTGGCTCAGCACTTGGCAACACTGCTTGAGCGCCTGTAGAACCGGCAGTTGTTAAAGGCTCATTAATATTAGTCAGCATAATTTCCCCTGTCATTTAGATTAATCCGGTCTAGGTGGTAGATACGTCTAGACATTTCAACCTGGACGGCGCCGACAGTGAACTCACGTCAGCACCTCTGTAGTGCGACCCTGCGCAACCCTCTGAGCGATCGCGCTGCCGCCAAACAAACCTGAAAAATTATCAGCTGAGATACCGTTATAGTCGTCGCCTTTTACTGCTTAATCAAGGGCAATATGGCGCAATATCTCTCAATACTGAATACGACGGGAAGCCAGTAGCGGGGTTCCACGCTGTCGAGTTGGACGCTATAGAATAGTGCAGGTGTCTTCAACAACAGCCACTATGACCGCCCCTTCCACAGCCTCAACAGGACGTGCTGCTGCCAGTTCTCATGGCGGTACCGATAGCGCCGACAGTACCAACTACGGCATTCCTGAGCGGCTCGCCAAGCACACCGTTCGCTATGCCGACTACCGAGAAGTCGACCGCAGCATCATGACACCGATGATGCGGCACTACGCTGAGGTCAAAGACGAGCATCCCTACGCGCTCCTGATGTACCGAGTTGGTGACTTTTTTGAGACGTTTTTTCAAGATGCGATCACCATTGCCCGCGAGCTAGAGCTGGTGCTCACCAGTAAAGATGCCGGTAAGGCCATTGGCCGCGTACCGCTCTCGGGCATTCCTCACCATGCTCTAGAGCGGTACTGCGTGCAGCTAGTGGCCAAAGGCTACGCAGTAGCCATCTGCGATCAGGTAGAAGATCCGGCGGTCGCACAGGGCCTGGTCAAGCGAGAAGTGACTCGCATCATCACCCCTGGCACCATCATTGAAGAAGGCATGCTGAGTGCCCGGCAGAATAACTTTTTGGCCGCTGTGGTGATCGCGGGGGATCATTGGGGACTGGCCCACGCAGATGTCTCGACGGGAGAATTTTTGACCACCCAGTCATCAGACCTAGAGCAGTTGGCCCAGGAACTGATGCGGCTGCAGCCCGCCGAAATTTTGGTGCCGACAAATGCGCCAGACCTGGGTGCGCTGCTTCGACCCGGCGAAAAATCCGACCAGCTACCCAGCTGCCTGCCCGCCCAGTTTTGCTACACCTTTCGCTCCCAAACTCCGTTTACGCAGACAGAAGCAAAGCAAAGACTGCTAGAGAGCCTGAAGCTGCGATCGCTTGAAGGTATCGGCTGCCATCAGCTGCCTTTGGCCACTCGGGCAGCCGGCGGCCTGCTTGAATACCTCGAAGACACCCAAAAAACTAGCCTGGCCCCGCTGCAAACCCTCTCTACCTACGCCCTGACCGAATTTCTGGTGATCGACCACCAGACCCGGCGCAATCTAGAAATTACGCAAACCTGTCGCGATGGCCTCTACCAAGGCTCCCTCCTCTGGGCACTGGATAAAACCGTCACTGCCATGGGCGGACGGGCGCTCCGGCGCTGGCTGCTGCAGCCGTTGCTCAGCCTGCCCGGCATCCAGTCCCGGCAAGAAACCATTGAGGAGCTTGTTCGCCAAGGCAACCTGCGTCAGCAGCTCCAGCAGTTGCTCAAGCAGATATACGACTTAGAACGCCTAGCGGGCCGGGCCGGGTCTGGCACTGCCAATGGCCGCGACCTGGTGGCAATGGCAGATTCTTTTGCGAAGCTGCCCGCCCTCGCGGCCCTGACACACCATGCCACATCGCCCTATCTCAAGGTGTTGCAGGAAGTGCCCCCCGAGCTAGAAGCGCTGGGCAGCGTGCTGCGATCGCACCTAGTCGAAAATCCACCGCTCTACCTCACCGAAGGCAACCTGATTCGCGATGGCGTCAATCCTCAGCTCGACGATCTGCGATCGCAAGTCAGCCGCGACCAGCAGTGGATTGCAAACCTAGAGGCCACCGAGCGCGATCGCACCGGCATCTCCACTCTCAAAGTCGGCTATACCAAAGCCTTTGGCTACTACATCAGCATCTCACGCAGCAAAGCCAGCCAGGCCCCTGCCGACTACACCCGCAAGCAAACCCTCACCAACGAAGAGCGCTACATCACCGGCGAGCTAAAAGACTGCGAAGCCCGCCTCTTCAACCTCAACGAAGAAATTCATCAGCTAGAGTACGACCTGTTCATCAGCCTGCGTGACCAGGTGGCCGAACAGGTAGCCCTGATTCGAGACGTTGCTGCCAAAGTCTCTGCTGCAGACGTGCTAGCAGGCCTCGCCGAAGTCGCCGTTTACCAAGACTACTGCCGCCCAGAAATTGTCACCGGGCGACCCATCTTCATCGAAAATGGCCGTCATCCAGTTGTTGAGCAGTCACTTCCGGCAGGCTTTTTCGTCCCCAACGACACGGGCCTAGGCAATGTCAACGCGCAAAAGCCTGCGCTCACACCAGACCTCGTCATTCTCACAGGTCCCAATGCCAGCGGCAAAAGCTGCTATCTCCGGCAGGTTGGCCTGATTCAGCTAATGGCTCAGGTGGGCAGCTTTGTACCAGCTAAATCTGCCATGTTAGGTGTGTGCGATCGCATTTTTACCCGTGTAGGCGCCGTCGACGACCTCGCCACCGGACAATCCACCTTCATGGTGGAAATGAACGAAACCGCCAACATTCTCAACCACGCCACCCCCCAGTCACTTGTCCTTCTCGATGAGATTGGCCGGGGCACCGCCACCTTCGATGGCCTCTCAATTGCTTGGGCCGTCGCAGAGCATCTGGCCAGTGACATTGGCGCGCGCACGATTTTTGCCACCCACTACCACGAACTCAACGAGCTGGCCTCCATTCTCTCCAACGTGGAGAACTACCAGGTCACCGTCAAAGAAATGCCCGACAAAATTATCTTCTTGCATCAGGTGAGGCCCGGCGGCGCCGACAAGTCCTACGGTATCGAAGCCGGTCGCCTAGCAGGGTTACCCCCCTCCGTCATCAGCCGTGCCAGACAGGTCATGGGCCAAATAGAACAGCACAGTAAAATCGCCGTTGGCCTAAGAAAAGATATGAGCACTGGCGACAAATCTGAGCATGCCTCAACACCTACTGTGAAAGAGACAAATAAGAAATCACTCAAAAATAAAAAACAATCTCGAAAGACTTCAACAGTCAAACGAAAATCGACAACAACAGCTTCTGCTACAGCAAACAATAACGTTCACAGCACCTCAGTCCCCACAACGGAGCCAGTAGCTGAAACACCAGAAGAACAGCTTAATATCTTTAGCTAGAGCGACTCAAGCCAAATCCGATTCTCACATTGCCATCAGAGCGTGTCTGGATCGATATTGAGATCTCGCAGTTTCTGACGCAGTGTCTCTACTTTCTGTCTTTCCTGTTCTGCCTTCTGTCTTTCTTGCTCTGCCTTCTGCTCTGCAAGGTCAGCGCGTCGACGCTCCCGAATAATAGCAATATCCTTTGTAGGGTACTGGCGTCCTTGCTCGTCATACCAGTACAGCCAATCCCTAGGCGGCAGGATGCCCTCTTTGCCCCTAGCCACCCCGATGCCCAAGCCTACCTCCGGCATCCAAACCGGCTGCCCCGGCTGCAGAACATATTCACCCTCTATCAGCCGATACACTTCAAAGGTCTGATGACCCTCTCGCTTCTGATATTTGGGGTTGTAAATGGTGTAGTACAGCACGCCTAGCTCTGCGTAGAGCTTCATTTTTTCGTCGTACTCTTTACCTGGCTTCTGGGAGACGATTTCTAACACCCACACCGGCACAACCTGCTCCTGCCAGAGCACGTAGCTGAGCCTCAGGTCTTTTCCTTCTCGGTAGTGGGGTACGCCTAGGCAGAGGAAACCATCGGGACCTACCGCCGGTCGCTTGGGCTCATAGTAAACGCCCATGTTGGCACCGAAAAACCAGTCTTGGCGATCGCACCATGCCAGCTCCAAAATACCTCGCAGCAAAATGGGAATCAGCAGCTGAAGTTCGTTGTCCACAGGTTGCTCATCGGTATCTGGCAAGTCGTGCTCAGTGGGCAGGTGCTCAGGCGCACTGTTGGCCCAAGAAAACTGAGTCCGCAAAGAATGAGAAGGCTTGAACTGGACCATGGCAAAAGCGTAGCGCTAGCATGACACCAGGCATGCAAGTGATATTAAGCTATCAACACATGCCCTTCTACACAGTGTAGTTCATCGCTCTCCCATGGAAATTTACAGGCTTCCTGCTCGCTCTGACAACTATATATTTGTGCTGCATAGTCCAAGCGATCGCACCGCTGCTGTTGTCGATCCTGCCGACGCCCCGCCAGTCCTCGCGAAGCTCAACGAACTCAACGCAGAACTCGTGGCTATTTTTAACACCCACCATCACAATGACCACGTTGGTGGCAATCGCGAACTGCTGGCCCGGTTCCCGGCGGCACAGGTCTATGGTGGCGCAGAAGATAAGGGGCGCATTCCAGGGCAGCAGCACTATTTAGTAGAGGGCGATCGCGTTACGTTTGCTGGCCGCACGGGTCTAGTATTCTTCGTGCCCGGCCATACCCGAGGCCACATTGCCTACTACTTCGCACCCATCGAACCCAAGGAAGCAGGTGAACTTTTCTGCGGCGATACGCTGTTTGCAGGGGGGTGTGGCAGACTCTTCGAAGGCACGCCTGCCCAGATGCAGCCTTCGCTGGCCAAGCTGCGCAGTCTGCCAGACCATACCCGCATTTGGTGCGCCCATGAGTACACGCTGAGCAATCTGAAGTTTGCGGTAAGCGTGGACAGTGAGAATGAAGCATTGCGCGATCGTCTTGCAAAAGTTGAGCGCGATCGCCAACAAAACAAACCCACCATTCCCGCCTTGCTCGCCACCGAAAAAAGCACAAACCCCTTCCTCCGCTGGGATAGCTCTGCCCTTCAATCAGCCGCCAACAGCCGTGACCCCATCGCCGTTTTTGGCCACATCCGCAAACTCAAAGACCAGTTCTAATCCTGGCCACACTCGACTTATCTACATCGCATCCGGCACTATTCAAACCCCATAAACGGCAAATCTAATCATCTATTCTCACAAGGTCTATCTGTGAACGTACCCAGTACTGTGGCGGCTCGCTCAGGTCTTCAGGGTGACGCAGAGCCTTTGGAAACTTCTTGATGAATCCGTGCCGCAAAACCATCTGTCCGTCATGAATGCAAAAGAGGACGTACGCAATCCTATCGTGTTTCTATCAGCGGAATCAGGATTCATACGAGGACACACTTAAAAGCTCCCAAAAACGATGGTCGCTGCTACCTTAGATAGCTTTCTCAAAACGGTCAAGCAAAGTACATTCTGTAATACAAATCAGCAGGCTCCCATGAACTTAAACAATATTAGGAGTCTTCGAGCAAGAGACTACAGCGCTTTGAAGTGCTGATCGAGATGTGCCGCAAAGCGAATGAAATCGTTCTCAATGTCGGGATTCTTCATCACATCAAAGCATGCAAAGGTTTCTAATGGTTGCATACCAAAGAACTTAAAGTTCAAATGCATTGGCCAAAACAGATCGTCTAATCCTTTTCCTTCATAGAACCATTGATTTGGGTTGTCAAACGCCGCCTTGGGAGCGTTCAAAGTGAGAGAGAGCATGTATTGGGTGTCGGTTAACGTGCCACCAGTCCCATATTGTTTATTAGGATCTTGTCGTGTTCTACCATCGCCATCGCAGAGTCGCCCGTCCATACCAGCAGAGTAGACGTAATCCATATAACGTTTGAAGCTCCAAGGGACTTCCATCCAATTCACTGGGCTTTGCAAAATAATGGCATCGGCCCACTGATGCTTTTCGACTTCATGGTTGACATCATAATCATCTTTCATGGTGGTGATTTTAACGTCGTAGCCTTTCCGGGTCAGGTTCGTTTTGGCTTTGTCAACCAGTGTGGCGTTAAGCGTTCCCTCTGAGAAGGCGTATGCTTCATGGGCGTTGATAATAAAAATGTTTTTCATGGCAGCGTTCTCTGTTTGTAAAAGTGAGCAGGAAAAGCAACAGCTTCAGGATTAAAACCGAGAGGCATTTTCAGCTTCAGAGGAGGCTTCATCACCTTCGCCAAAAAACGCTGGGAAGGGTTTAGGAATAGTGAGGGCTTTTTGAGTCGCTGGTCGAGCATCAATGCGGTTGAACCAGTTTTGCAGATTGTCTAGCCCCTCTATCGATACCTTTGCCCAGGGATAAGAGCGAGCCCAGGGATACGTCGCAATATCGACAATAGTGAAATCGTCGCCGAGTAGATAGGGTTTATCGGTGAGTTGCTTATCGAGAACTTCTAGCAAACGTCGCGACTCTTTCACGTAGCGATCAATGGCATAGGGGTCTTCGTTCCCTTTAGGGGCCGCGATTCGCTGAAAGTACATAGCCTGTCCCATCATGGGGCCAATTCCACTCATTTGAAACATCAGCCATTGCAGCGCTTGCGATCGCGCCTTTTCATCAACCGGCAAAAATCGCTGGTACTTCTCAGCTAGGTACCAAAGAATCGCACCTGATTCAAACACAACAAAATCATCATTACCGCGATCAACAATGGTTGGAATGCGTCCATTTGGATTGAGCTTCATATACCAATCAGACTTTTGCTCTTTTTTGCCAAAGTCGATGTAGGTGAGTTCGTACTCAACCTTGGCTTCTTCCAGAAAAATGACGGGCTTCCAGCCGTTCATGGTGGAGGCTGTGTAGAGATGAATATCGGGGGTAGACATGAGGTTTGTTCCTTAGCTGGGCAATCACTCAAGGGCTAGGGCACAGCAGCAAACGGCCTGGCGAAACTAGCAGTCATGACAGCTGCCGGTGACGTGACTTAAGATAATCAGGCAAGTTACCAGAGTCAATCAGTTTACTTTTAGTAACTACCTATTCAATGAGTAAGTCTTTAGAAATCGCGACTGATGAAAAGGGCCGCAAACAAGCTTTAGAGCCTTGTCTAGAGCCTTGCCCAATTGAGCGAGGTATGCGAGTTTTGGGCGGGAAATGGAAAGGTTCGATTCTTTGGCATCTAAAAGATGGCCCAGTACGATTTAACGATTTGGCGCGTCAGCTGGGAGGCGCTAGCAAAAAGATGGTGACGCAGCGACTGCGCGAGATGGAAGAGGCCGGTTTAGTCGCCCGTGAGGTTCTGAGCGATCGCCCTATTGCAGTCACCTACGAAATTACTGATTTTGGCAAAACTGCCTTAGGCGTTTTAGAAGAACTTAAAAACTGGTCGGAAAGGCAACAAATTTAGCCCGTTGCAATATCGTCTTTAACTCAGCGCTTGATCTGGCAGCTTGCGTCCCGAAAGCTCTAGGTTCTAGACCACGAGACACGTGTAATAAAACAAGTGAAACAACCGTGGCAAAGCAAACAGGAGCAAGCGACACCCGTAGGCTACTGACTTCCAACATCTCAAATTTGCCAAATCAAATTCGCAAAAACAGTTGCGTCCCGTGCGTAAGTTCAATATGATATGAAACTGCGCTGCGATCGCACGCACTGCTGCGACGGAAAGTAATACTCAAGAGCAATGGCGAAAAAAAGAACTCAACTGGTCCTCAGCCAGGATATCGATAAGCTAGGTAAATCAGGCGATTTGATAGAAGTAGCGCCTGGCTATGCCCGCAACTATCTCATTCCTCGAAGCCTGGCATACCGCGTCACCCCAGGCGTGCTCAAGCAAGTCGAAATTCGCCGCGAGAAAGAGCGCCAGCGACTAGAAGCCATCAAGCAAGAAGCCGAAGCTACCAAGGTCGCGCTGAACACCATTGGCCTCTTCACCGTGAAAAAGGCCGTTGGTGAAGATGATGCCATCTTTGGTACCGTCACCGCTGCAGAAGTCGCTGACCTCATTCAGGCCAATGCAGGCAAAGAAGTGGACCGCCGCGATATCACTCTGCCCGACATCAATAAGCTCGGCGAATACAAAGTAGATATCAAGCTTCACAGCGAAGTCACCGCAACCATCAACCTCCGCGTTGCTCCCGACTGAGCGATCGCTAAAAGCTCGCGAATAGTACAAACGTTCGTTAAATTATCAGGGTAGAAAGCCACTATGGCTCTCTACCCTTTTATATTTGAGTGAACATATTTGAGCGGAATGGCTCATCACTTTCCCATGGCTTCTCCCGAACCTCGCTTCAAACCTGCTATTGACCGGTTACCCCCACAGAATATTGAAGCCGAAGAAGCCATTCTTGGCGGCATTTTAATCGATCCTGAAGCCCTGGGCCGGGTAACAGAAATTCTCACGCCGGAGGCCTTCTACATTGGTGCACATCGCAGCATCTACCAAGCAGCGCTCGACCTACAGTCCCGTGGATTGCCAACAGACCTAATGGGCCTCGCATCTTGGCTCAAAGATAAAGGTACCCTGGAGAAAATCGGCGGACAGAGTCGACTGGCACAGCTGGTAGACCGCACCATCAGCGCGGCCAATATCGATCAGTACGCCAAGCTGGTCATGGACAAGTACACGCGCCGCAAGCTCATCCAAACAGGCGGCGAAATTATCCAGCTGGGCTACGAAACCGAAACCCCTCTAGAGAAAGTGCTCGACCAGTCTGAGCAGTCCCTATTTGGCATTACTCAGGAGCGCCCCACCCAGGGCCTGACGAAAACTTCTGACATTCTGACTGACACGTTCACCGATATTGAGCAGCGATCGCTCGGGATGGTGCTCCCTGGTCTATCCTGCGGCTTCTACGACCTAGACGCCATGACCCAGGGTTTTCAGCGTTCTGACCTGATTATCACGGCTGCCAGACCGGCAATGGGCAAATGCCTCAGCGCAGACGCTGAAATCTTACAAACCGACGGCTCAGTCACCTCGATTGAAAGTATTTATCACCAGAAGAAAGCTCAGCTGTTAACACTGAACAAACGTCTACAGTTTGAGACTGCCACCCCCTCAAACTTTGTAGACGACGGCGAAAAGCCCGTCTTCAAAGTGACTACTCGTCTGGGCAGGCAGGTAAAAACAACGTTGACTCACCCTTATCTGACAATGAGGGGTTGGCAACCGCTCTCTAAGCTATCTATGGGCGATCGCATTGCCATTCCCAGAAACTTACCCGTTTTTGGAAAGCAGGAGCGGCCTGAGCACGAAGTCAAATTACTCGCCTACTTCATCGGAGATGGTGGACTGACCGGCACCTCCCCACAATTTACAAACATAAACCCGCTACTGCAGACCGACTTCACCGAAGCAGCTCTGAACTTTCCAACAGTAAAGGTTCGAGTAGACACTAGCGGAAACACACGTACGCCATCTCTTGTCGTCACCACGGATACCGAGGCACTTACAGAGCAGAGAAAAGTACTTGGAGAAAAAATTTGTCAGCTCATGCAGTCTGCCAAAATTACAGGCAGACAGCTAGCTACCGATTTAGCGGTATCTCCCGCACTCGTTACGCTATGGCACCAGGGCAAGTGTGCACCCGAAGCAACGACCTTCTTAGCACTCTGCGCCCGATTCAACGTTTCACCCGAAAAGCTGGCTCCTCAAGGGTACGAGTCGATTCGATGGAAGGGGAAAAATCCTGTTACGGCTTGGTTGGAAAAGCTGAACTTGTGGGGTTGTAGCGCGCATACAAAAGTTATTCCAGGTGCCGTGTTTACGCTTCCCAAAGCTCAGCTAGCTCTGTTCCTGAATCGACTATTTGCTACAGATGGATGGGCTTCGGTACTTGCCAGCGGTCAGGCACAGATTGGCTATGCCACCGTTTGCGAGAAAATGGCTCGGCAAATTCAGCATTTGCTGCTGCGTTTTGGGATTATTGCTGCGCTGAAGCAACGCCGTGTCAAGTATAAAGGTAAAAGGCGAACAGCATGGCAGCTGGATATGACAGATGCGATCGCCCTCTCTACCTTCTCAAAAGAAATTGGCATCTTTGGTAAAGAAAGCGCTGTTCACCAAGTCGTAGAAGCTATTAGCGCCAAGAAATATCACACTAACCGCGACCTTGTGCCAATTGAAGTTTGGGACACTTTAAAGGTGGTCAAGGGTTCAGAAAGCTGGTCGGCACTAGCAAAGCGTTCAGGTTTAAGGGGCAGTAGTAACATTCATGCTGGCAAAAGAGCGCTCAGCCGCCCTCGCCTATCAGCACTAGCCAACACCTTAGAACACCAGCCACTGCAAGACCTTGCGGTGAGCGACCTCTATTGGGATGAGATCGTTTCTATAGAATCTATCGGCGTACAGCAAGTTTATGACTTAACCATCCCAAATACTCACAACTTTGTCGCCAACGATATTTGCGTACACAACACGAGCTTCGTTCTGAACGTAGCTCGCAATATCGCGGCGCAGCACAAGCAGCCGGTTGCTATCTTCAGCTTAGAGATGTCTAAGCAGCAGCTGATCTATCGTCTGCTCTCAGCAGAGGCCAAGATTGAAAGTGGGCGCCTGCGGACTGGGCGCATTGCTCAGCACGAGTGGGGTCCGATGGGTCACGCGATCAATACCCTTTCTGAACTGCCGATTTTCATTGACGATACGCCTGGCATCGGGGTCACAGAAATCCGGTCAAAAGCAAGGCGCCTGCAGGCCGAAAACGGAGGCGCGCTCGGCCTGATTTTGATTGACTATCTGCAGCTGATGGAAGGCTCCGGCGATAACCGCGTACAGGAGCTGTCGAAAATGACGCGATCGCTCAAAGGCCTCGCCCGCGAACTCAATGTCCCCATCATCACGCTCTCTCAGCTCAGTCGCGGCGTCGAATCACGCACCAACAAACGCCCGATGATGTCTGATTTGAGGGAGTGCGTCACTGGAGACACCTTAGTTTGGCTAGCGGATGGTCGTCGCTTACCCATTGCAGAGCTAGTTGGACAGCGGCCCGAGGTAGTTAGCATAGACGCGAAAGGTCAGCTTATTCGAGCCCACACTGATCTTGTATGGCAGGTAGGCACAAAGCGCATTTATGAAATTACAACGGCAAGCGGCAGAAAGCTAAAAGCAACAGCCAAGCATCGCCTCTACACGTTCGATGGCTGGCAGCGCATAAATGCTTTGGAGGTCGGTGAGCGGATTGCAGTCGCAAATCATATGCCTCAGATGACTGCGCCTGTGGAACCGTGGCCTGAGTTTCAGGTCATACTGCTTGGTCATCTCATCGGTGACGGTAGCTACGTAAAGCACCAGCCTTTGAGATACACTACAGCTTCAGAAAAAAATAGCGCAGCCGTACAAGCTGCCGCAGAAGCCTTTGGCTGCAAAGTCAGCCGTCATCCTGGCAAAGGAAATTGGCACCAGTTAGTGATTTCTGGCAATGGTAATCGTTGGCATCCGGCGGGCGTAGGACGCTGGTTAAAAGAGTTAGGTATCTTTGGCCAACGCTCTGCCGAAAAACACATGCCTGCTGAAGTTTTTCAGCTACCCGACAGACAGATAGCGCTTTTGCTTCAGCATCTATGGGCAACTGATGGCTGCATCGGAACCTATCAGCAGAAAAAGAAAAAGACTCAGAGAACAAATATTTTCTTCTCTACAGTGAGTGAGCGGTTGGCTCGTGACGTTATGGCGCTGCTGTCGCGCTTACGCATTTCGAGCCGAATGCGATGGTCAAAATCTCACTGCTACAACGTTCATATTTATGGGATAGACCACCAGCTCAGGTTCTTGAATGTAGTAGGCGCGTTTGGTCCTAAGGTAGAACCGGCTGCTATTGCCATAGCTCAACTCAAGCGCAGGAGTGACTCTAATCCTAATAGAGACACCATTCCTATTGAGGTTTTCGATATCGTCAAAAAAGCGATGCAGGCAAAAGGCATCTCGCAGCGGCAGATGGCCGCGATGAGAGGAACCTCTTATGGCGGAGCAGCTCACTTTAAGTTCTCTCCCTCGCGAGATGTTGTGCTGAGCTATGCGAATGCTCTAGATAACCTAGCACTCAAAGAAATTGCGACCTCAGATATCTTCTGGGATGAGATCGTCTCTATTAAAGAGATTGGAGAGGAACCCGTTTATGATTTGACCGTTCCAGGGCCAGCCGCTTGGATGGCGGATGGAATCGTATCTCACAACTCTGGCGCAATTGAACAAGATGCAGATTTGATTATGATGCTGTATCGAGAGGAATATTATGACCCCGATACGCCGGATCGCGGCATTGCAGAAATTATCCTTACCAAGCACCGAAACGGTCCCACCGGCACCGTAAAGCTGCTCTTCCAACCGGAATACACTCAGTTCTTGAACCGTGCCTCTGACCTCTCAAACCGCGAATAAATCTCGCAGCTCACCGGTAAGCAAACAAACGACTGCCCTACCTATGACCTATGAAGAATTTAATGACTTTTGCCGTGCCCTGCCCGCCACCTCGTACGTTGTGCAGTGGGGAGGCTCTCATGTCTGGAAAGTCGGTGGAAAGGTCTTTGCAATCGGCGGCTGGGGAGAAGCCAACAAACCTGCCTTTACTTTCAAAACATCTGAGCACAACTATGACTACTTGGAAGAACAACCCGGCTACAAGCCAGCACCATACTTAGCCTCCAGAGGCATGAAGTGGATACAGCAATACGATGTCTCCGGCTCAGATGACAATGAACTCAAATACTATTTGCAAGAATCGCATCGCATTGTCTCTCTAGGCCTCACTAAAAAGAAACAGAAGGAACTAGGCCTCAATCAAGACCCAGCACAGCAGGCGAGGTAGAACGAAATCCAACAAAACAGCCTTTTCTGTGATGTACAGAAAAGGCTGTTCTTAAAATGAGGTTGTTCTATCTGAAACGCGAAGGTCTGACCAGCCAACTAGCCTTAGCTACCAATCCGCAATAGCTCCACATCAAAGATGAGCGTGGCATTCGGTGGAATGACGCCGCCTGCACCGCGTGCCCCGTAGCCTAGCTCGGGAGGAATAATCAGCTTACGGCGATCGCCCACTTGCATCATCCCGACCCCTTCATCCCAGCCTTTGATCACCTGACCACGGCCAATCGTAAAATCAAACGGACGACCGCGATCGCGTGAACTATCAAACTTAGTGCCATCTTCCAACGTGCCAACGTAGTGTACAAACACTCGCTGCCCCGCCTGAGGTGAGGCACCATCGCCCTCTTCGATGACAACGTACTGTAGCCCCGAATCGGTCGTGACTACATTCTCTTCAGCGGCTGCATCTCCTGTCATGGGGTTCTCCAATAAATCATCGGCACTTTGGCTGACCAAAGTTTCTGTCTGCTCGGCAGGCGCGTTGACGGCTCTATCAGCAATTGCCTGCTCACTATCACCACCGGTAAACTGAGCAACCAGCAACACCGCGCAGCAGGCGACAACAACGCCAAAGCTAATTAGTATTTCTCTCATAGTCTTAATCGATAGGCCTTTTACAGGGGTTACTACTCGACAACGGGCCTAGTGTACAAGGAATTGGACGTCGAATATCCGTAAGCTTAACAGTGTCGACTAGCGCCACTGCTTATTTTCTAAGTCTCTCAGCTGTCGCTCTAGCCGGTCGAGGCGGCCGCGCAGCTCATCCATTTCAGCCTGTCGGGGAACGCCCAAGTCTTGCATTATGTTACGGACCTGACGCTGCATTTGCTGCTCTAGAGCGCCTTGGTCAATATTGAACTGAGACATAAAATCGTCGACAAAGCCCTTCGCTTGCTCGGGGTCTAGCTTACCTTCGCGGACCAGCTCTTCACTCATCTGCCTGACTCGCTCTGCGACCAGAGAGGTTGTCCCAATGCCAAACATCAACAGCTGCCTGAGCAAGTTAGAGCTGTCCATATCAATCTCCTTCCCATAGACACATAAAGTGCGCACAGGTCACGTGCGACGGTTACCTCTTTATTTTGGCAAACTATCTTTATCATCTGCGGGCGGTTTTCCGTAAGCGTTCAAGCGTCTCTCACTTCTTTTTTCCTCGCAGAAGGTCCGACCCCTATTCATCTGCCGTGACTGCTTGCCTATGACTACTTGTCCCAAGTGCGATCGCACCATTCCCGCCACCGCGCTCACCTGCCCTCACTGTAAAACGACCCTCAAAGCCCATGGGCACCCAGGCATGCCCCTATACCGGGCCGCTGACGATAGCTACCTGTGCCCCACCTGCGCCTACCACCAAGACAATAGCTGCACCTTCCCTAAGCGACCAACGGCCACTACCTGTACGCTCTATCAGCCCATCGGTACCCCTGCCGTCGAACTGACGCCTCAAGAAATTTACCCCATTCCCTTCTGGCGCAAGGTCAATAAAACCTGGCTGATTGCCGGGGTGATTCTAGCAATCTGTATTCTTATCAATTTTTTGTAACGATACGCATCGCTACAAAACGAAAGACTACGCAGCGTGCGATCGCTCAATTTGCCTGTGTTATCACGAAGCCAGTCATCCGCTCAAGAAAGAATTTTTCTATGCTGGCCTACACTACCCTCTCAGACTTGTTTTACCTGCCCACGCTTTTCGAAGCCGCCGTATACGTCGGTGGGTTGCTCTTCGTTTTAGCCTGCCCCTACCTATTTCTATGGGCCATCGATAAGCGACAGCCCGCCAAACAAGCCCCACAAAGCAATCGACACAAGCCGCAGCAGCAGAATCTGTAGGTCCTCGCTAAGAACCGGACTTGGGTTCGACGGTACGCTCTGCCGGCAATGGCTCGCTATCGTCAGCCGCCTTTGAGTCAACGCGATCGCCCACGAGGTCTTTCACCGTCAGAACCTCGTCCGCCATCTCTATTTGCTGTGCAACCGCATACATAATGTATTCACTGGCAGAAACGCCTTCGCGCCTCGCAGATACTTTCAGCTGGCTTAGTAAGTCATCTGGCAATGTGACCGTCAGGCGATTCATAGTGGGCTTATCAGTGCGCTGCAGGCAAAAAAAGCAGATAACATTTGTTGCACGTTAACATCAAAAAGCGCACCTTCCTATCAGGTGTGCTTTTTGTTTTTCAGCTACTCCGAGACTTCACGGATAGCGTCAGGCATTTCCAGACATATTTTGTCTACTGCATCCATATAAATTACCGACATAAATTACCGACTTCCACAGCTGTTTCCTAGCGGCCTAGTCTGCGTCGGTCAAGCGCGCCCAGCAAGCTACAAGCGGGATGCACAATAGAAGCACTACAATGGCTGCAGCACGCTATAACTGCCCATGACCTCCACCCTCGTCTCCCAAAGCGAAATTACTGAAGCTGTCGAACATCGCCGCAATTTTGCCATCATCTCCCACCCAGATGCCGGTAAAACGACGCTCACAGAGAAATTGCTGCTCTATGGCGGCGCCATTCACGAGGCTGGATCGGTCAAGGCACGTAGGGCTCAGCGCCATGCCGTTTCCGACTGGATGGCATTGGAGCAACAGCGCGGTATCTCTATCACCTCTACCGTGCTGCAGTTTAGCTACAGCGACTACTGGATAAACCTGCTCGATACCCCAGGCCACCAAGATTTTAGTGAAGACACTTACCGCACCCTAGCCGCCGCAGACAATGCCGTCATGCTAGAAGATGCCGCCAAAGGCCTGGAGCCTCAAACGCGCAAGCTGTTTGAAGTGTGCCGCATGCGAGACATGCCCATTTTCACCTTTTTCAATAAGCTAGACCGGCCCGGACGAGAGCCCCTAGAGCTGCTCGATGAAATTGAGCAAGAGCTAGGACTGGCTACCTACGCCGTCAACTGGCCCATCGGCATGGGCGATCGCTTCAAAGGTGTCTTCGACCGTCGCAAGAAGCAATTTCACCTGTTTGAGCGCACGGCCCACGGTAGCCGGGAGGCCAAAGACACCGTGATAGACCTCGGCGACCCTCGAATTGAGGAAATCATCGGCCAAGAGCTGTACTACCAGTTCAAAGAAGAGCTAGAAATGCTCGATGAGCTAGGGCCAGAGCTAGACCTAGAGCTGGTTCACGCCGGACAAATGACACCCGTTTTCTTCGGAAGCGCCATGACAAACTTTGGCGTAGAGCTCTTTCTCAATGCCTTTTTAGACTACGCGCTGGCGCCGGGTCCTCACGAGAGCACCCTTGGCCCGGTGCTCCCTAGTCGTGAAGACTTTACGGGATTTGTCTTTAAGCTGCAGGCAAATATGGATCCCCGGCACCGCGATCGCGTTGCGTTCATCCGCGTCTGCTCAGGCAAATTTGAAAAAGATATGGTCGTTAGCCACGCGCGCACCGGCAAAAATGTGCGGCTTTCCCATCCTCAAAAGCTCTTTGGGCAGGGCCGTGAATCTTTGGAAGTGGCCTATCCGGGCGATGTCATTGGCCTCAATAACCCAGGCGTCTTCGCCATTGGCGACACCATCTATCAGGGCAAGCGGCTCGAATATGAAGGCATTCCCTTCTTCTCACCAGAGATGTTTGCCTATCTCAAAAATCCAAACCCATCCAAGTTCAAGCAGTTTCGCAAGGGCGTCTCAGAACTCAGAGAAGAAGGCGCCGTGCAAATTATGTACTCCGCCGACGAATCGCGGCGCGACCCCATTTTGGCCGCCGTCGGGCAGCTGCAGTTCGAAGTGGTTCAGTTTCGCCTGAAAAACGAATACAACGTCGAAACGCTCCTAGAGCCGATTGGCTACAGCGTAGCTAGATGGGTCACGGGCGGCTGGCCCGCCCTCGAAAAAGCAGGCCGCATCTTTAATACAGCCACCGTAAAAGACAGCTACGGCCGTCCGGTTCTGCTGTTTAAAAATGAGTGGAACTGCCGCCAAACCGAGAGCGACCACCCTGACCTGAAGCTTAGCAACACGGCACCCGTTGTCTCAGGTATGGAACCCCAAGAGGTCTAAGCTGTTACAAACGACTCATTTCAGAGCCATTCTCAAAGCGAGATTGTTACAGAATCCGACGAGACATTAAGCCTTACTAAGCTTTACGTCATCGGTCCCTGACGACGAATCCCAATCGTTAGCATAAACAAGTAGCCCATTCGGATAGCCGAAGGACCACTGTCATGGATAAAAGTATTCTCTGCCTAGCTCTATTGGGCGTTGCGCTGACGATTTTACACGTGCCCAGCGTTATGCTCACCCTGGCCATTATCTTTGGGCTGTTGAGTCTGTCGATCAAGCTGTTTTGGTCTATGCTGCAGAGCTTTTCTGCTTCTCAACCGGCTGCCTCGTCTAGGCCCTCCGCGCGAAACGCTTAGATCAGGCACTAACCAAATCTCAACACAGCAATCGGCCGATACTCTTTGCGTATCGGCCGATTTTTGATCCGTCTAATTCGAACCGAAGAGTCTGAATAAGCTGACCTAACACCCCTTCGAGGTCAGTCTTCTCACGGACGCACTCTAATGCTGACTCAGCTTCGGCTGACGACGATTCGACCGCCAATACAGTGCCACCGCAAAGCTCAAATGCTTCAGCGGCCAATACACCAACGTCATGACAACAAACATCATCAGCATGACCGCTACAGGCTGAGGTTTCGTCATTTCCTGCAGGATGAAGCTGAAAATACTGCCTGGATTGGCTACCAAATCCCAGCTGTTGAAGCGGGGAAAGCGACCCAAATAAATGCCGACTGAGCACAGGCCATGGATTAAAAATTCGGTCGGCAAAATCCAGCGAGACCATCCCTGCTTTGCAAGGTAGTGACCCAAGTTGATCAGTGAAAGCGTGTAGGCTTCGCACCCAATCAACATGAACAAGAAGAACTGCGGAATCCAAATGAAAATAATGGTTGGCAAGGCTGCGCCCTGACGAATGTAGCGCACCAAATGAATAACATCAGTCAGCACGTAGGGCGCATTTGGCAGAAACGCCATAAATACGATCAGTCCTATCCACCAGCCCAGCAGACGCCTTCTCGACCCCATCCCACGAAAAATCCAGCAGCTAATACCGTAGGGAATCAGCGCTAAAAACGTATTCCACAGCATGAAGTACATACTGCGGTTGATAGCTGTCAGAGAACTGCTCAGCCAGTTCGTGATTTCGGTCGGTAAAGTCATAGATTGGCTAGGCAGCGGTGCGGTGAAGGACTGCGCGTAAGATATACAACACTCCTATCAAGCCCGATTTCGGGCGGCATCCCTCAGGGGATATTACCTTCAGCGGTGTCGATAATGACATTAAGCCAACCGCCCGTAAATAGGATAGCTCGGTAAAAAGAGTGGGAGGTCGGCCCCATACCCGATAAAATGATTCGGTTGCTTTTGGCGATCGCACCCCTTGATAGAACGCTACACGTTGCCCGAAATGGGCGAGCTTTGGACCGACCAGTACAAATTTCAAACTTGGCTACAGGTAGAAATTGCCGTCTGCGAAGCGCAAGCCCAGCTAGGCCGCATTCCTGCTGAAGCCGTTGAAACCATCAAGGCCAAAGCCAACTTCGACGTGGAGCGCATTCTCGAAATTGAGGCGGAGGTCCGTCACGACGTGATCGCTTTCCTTACCAACGTCAATGAATATGTGGGCGATGCCGGACGCTACATTCACCTCGGCATGACCAGCTCCGACGTCCTCGATACTGCCCTATCGCTGCAGATTGTTGCTAGCCATAAGCTTATTCTCACCCATGTTGAAAACCTCATCCAGGCCATTCGCTACAAGGCACAAGAGCATCGCGACACGGTGATGATTGGGCGATCGCACGGCATTCATGCTGAGCCCATGACCTTTGGCTTCAAGCTGGCTGGCTGGCTAGCCGAAATGCAGCGTCACCGCGAGCGCCTCACTCGCATCCAAGACGAGATTGCCGTCGGGCAAATCTCGGGCGCCGTTGGCACCTACGCCAACATTGACCCAGAAGTCGAAGAAATCACCTGTCAGCTGCTCGGCCTGAAGCCAGACACCGTTTCTACCCAGGTCATCTCCCGAGATGTGCACGCCGAATTTATTATGAGCCTGGCAGGGATGGGCGCCTCCCTAGAGCGCTTCGCCGTCGAGATTCGTAACCTACAGCGCACAGATGTGCTTGAGGTAGAAGAGTTCTTTTCTAAAAAGCAAAAGGGCTCTTCGGCGATGCCCCACAAGCGCAACCCGATTAAGTCTGAGCGCATCGCAGGCATGGCGAGGATTCTCAGAGGTAATGCGATCGCAGCCTTAGAAAACGTTGCCCTCTGGCATGAGCGAGACATCTCTCACAGCTCCGTCGAGCGAGTGATTTTTCCAGATACCTGCATCCTCATCCACTTCATGCTGGTAGAGACCACCAAGCTCATCAAAAATCTGCTGGTGTACCCCGAGAACATGGCTCGCAACATGAACCTATACGGCGGCGTCGTCTTCAGCCAGCGCGTCTTGCTTACCCTAGTCGATAAAGGCATGAGCCGGGAAGAGGCCTATCGCATTGTGCAGTCTAATGCCCACGAGGCCTGGAACACCCCTGGCGGCAACTTTCAAAAGCTGATCACAGCAGACCCCAAAGTCGCCGCCATACTTTCAGAGGAAGAAGTCGAAGCCTGCTTCAATCCTAGCTACCAGCTCCGCAATCTCGACAAGGTGTATCAGCGGCTAGATATTTAGTTTCCAAAAGTTCTCAGAGCGCTCCCAAAGCGCCTCACTCACGCAAAAGCCTAGTTGGTGACTGCACAATTCAGCAAGGGTCAAAGTTGGGGCACTGAAGATTCTCAGGAAGGGGGGTTGGCTCGCCGGTGAGGGGCCAGCTATTAGTTTTGAAGGTGGCTTCTATTCTTTCGATGCGATCGCTCGACAGCGGATGAGTGTGTTGCCACTCCATCATGTGGTCCAGTGCGCCAAGATCTGGTGTTTCTGATTCAATGCGTTTGAAAAAGTCTAGGCTGTGGGCGCCGTGTTCGTAGCGGGCTCGGATGAGCGTGACGGCATGGTCATCGGCGGCGGTTTCTTGCCCTCGGCTGTGGCGTAGCTCCGCCAGGTTAAAAGCATTGGGCACGATGGACGTGGTTTGCTGACCAAAGCCGAGCAAGCCACTGATGGTGAGCCATACGAGCGATCGCCCCAAGGCCGTCACTGGATCTCGATGGTGCAAATGGCCCAGCTCATGGGCCAAGACAAACGCCAATTCGTTTTCACTTTCTATGCTGTCGAGTAGGCCTTCGGTAACAAACAGGTAGCTCCCGGCTGTCACCATGGCGTTTTCAACTGGGGTATCTAAAATGCCTATCTTGACAGGCGGATAGGTGGCAGGGCCGATGCTGGTTTCGGCAATGTCGGCCTGTATCTCGGTGGTGAGGTCGGTGAGGTAGTCGATGCGGCTGTCGTCTGTGATGGTGTCCATTGATAGGGATTGGACCAGCGTGGCGCCGATTTTTTCTTCGGTTTCGGGGCCAATGCGCTGCACGAGCTGAGCGGCAATAATGCCTAGCAGCACGTAGATAACGACGCCCGCCGCCGCGACAGTGCCCAGTAAGTGGGCAAAGTTCACCAGCGGATGGACGGGCGTAATGTTGACTTCTTCGGTGATTTCTCTGGGGACGTACTTCATCGGAGGTGGGGACTAGGGGGTGCGATCGCTAGCGAATAGCCGTGCCATAGGCCATAATCTCCACCGCCGATAGCCCATTGCCCCGCGTTTGTCCGCCAATGCTAGAGGTTTCAAACCGCACGTTAATCACTTGAGAAGCGCCCCATTCGATGGCTTCTTCTTTCATCCGTAGCAACGCTTCCCGCCTACCACGATCTACCAAACTTTCGTAGACCACCATGCGACCCCCGACCAGATTTCGCAGGCCTGCGGCGATGGTTTTAAAGTAGTCGTTGGCCACCACGACGCTCCCGACGAACAGTTCTGTCTCGTGGGCGTGGGGCAGCTTTTGCTTGGCGCCAAAGTTGACAATCGGCACGTGGAGCGTGGCTTTCTCTCGGGCTTTGATGGATGCGTAGTGCTTTTGTTCGAAGTGCTTTCCAACAAAGAAGCCAACGCCCAACAAAATCAAAAATACAAGGAGATCCATAACACTGTCTCAGCTGAGTTGTTGCAGGTTGTTGTAGAGAGTCTGTTCTTGTCAGACTGTTCTAAAAGGAGAGAGTCTAAAGAGACGCCTAATTTAGAAGAGACTTACAGGACATCCGACTATTTATTGGACTTTGACTGCCGTGCCGTAGGCAAATAGCTCAGCTGCACCCGGTGCCACAGAAGAGGTCGCAAAGCGAACATTTACAACAGCATTGGCACCGAGCTGTTCTGCCTGCTTTACCATGCGCTCTATGGATTCTTTGCGGGCTTCTTGCAACAGCTCCGTGTAGCCTTTTAGCTCACCGCCGACAATGTTCTTAAACCCAGCGAGAATGTCTTTGCCAACGTGCTTAGCTCGAATGGTGCTGCCTTGAACGAGGCCATAATGTTCTTGAATGCTTTTGCCAGGAACGCCTTCTAGAGTGGTGAGCGTTAGGTGAGTGTTATGGGAAAGCGTATTCATAAGATTGAGGTACTCCAAGTTTGTTTGTGGATGTGGCTTGCTATAGGCACTTCACCACGAGAAGTTGATATATCGGGAGAATGCCCAGTTAAATCACAAAAGTTTGTAGGTTGTTTTGACTAAGTGCTTTGACTAAGTGCTTTGACTAAGTGCTTTGACCGATAAGGTCAAGGGCTATAGCTAGCTGCTCTTCAGGTGCTGATTAAAAAATGCAATTGTTTTTTCCCAGGCATCTTCAGCGGCAGCTGCGTCGTAGTTTTGTCCGGAGGGATTGGCAAAGGCGTGGCCAACGCCCGGATATAGGTAGATGCTGACCGTTTTATCCATGTTTGTCAGGATAGATTCAAAGTTGTTGACATCTTCGACGGGAATGGAGCTGTCATCTTCGCCGAAGAAGCCAGCGATGGGCATGTCTAGTCCGTCTAGCGCTTCGGGTGCCAAAATCAGCTGCCCGTAATAGATGGCCATAGCATCTAGCTCAGAGGTGAGCAGTAGCCCCGTACGCAAGGACCAGTTGCCACCGAAGCACCAGCCGATAGATCCCAGTGCCGTGGCGTTGTGTTCTTGCTTGAGGTACTCGGCTGCCTGGTTCAGATTGTCTTGGGCGGGGCCGGGGGCGTCCATGACGCCGCGCATGAGATTTCTGGCCTGCTGCGGATCGGTGGCGATTTCGTCGTTGTACAGGTCTACGGCGAGGACGGTGTAGCCTTCGCCTGCGAGGCGGCGGGTCATCGCTTCTATGTTTTCGTTGAGTCCCCACCATTCGTGGATGGTGATGAGGGCGGGTCTGGGGGCGTCGGGCGCCTCTGTTGGTTTGGCTAGGTAGCCGGTGATGGCTTCTCCATCGACGGTGGCGTAGGTGACGGTTTCGCCGGTGACAGAGACAGTGGGCTCTGCGATCGCAGCTGGGGTCGGTGTGGGCTTATCTCCGGCGTGCTCTTCACTCAGCTGGTCTAGGTTATTGTTGCCTGTCGCCTCTGGCGCTGCCGGTTGTTCTGCGGCTGGCTCATCTATGCCGTCGGCAGATAAAGAGGAATTGTCGACGGGTGCGCCGCCACAGGCTTGAAAAAGTAGTGCGATCGCCAAGGCCGTTGCAAACAGTACGCCGGTTAACCCCCTAAAAAGTCCCTTTATTTGCCTCATGGGCTCCCTTTATTTCCTTATGCTGGGTACAACCTCTCAATAATGCTAGTTAGGTTGCTGATGGGAGCCAATTGTTTAAAAAAGTTTCCAACCAGCGATCTACGGCTGCGCTGTAGCGCCGGTGGCCTGCGAGCTGTTCGCAGCGGCTCTGTGTATTGGGTGCGCCGATGAGATCCGCTCCCTGGGTCGTCCAAAAGTCCACCATCTCAGCGGTCATTTCTGGGTGAAACTGTAGCCCGTAGGTGCGATCGCCCCACCGAAAAGCCTGATTGGGAAAGTCTTTTCCCTGGGCCAGCAGCACGGCGCCTTCTGGCAGGTCAAAGCCTTCTTTGTGCCACTGATACAGATCGAGCTTCTCGGGAAATAGGCCCTCTGCGGCTGGCGTTCCATAAACTGGATAGTAGCCAATTTCTTCTAGGCCCTCTGCATGGGGCTGCACTTTTGCCCCCAGCACTTTTGCCAGTAGCTGCGCGCCCAGGCAAATTCCCAGGTAAGGAATCCGTGCCGATAGCACCTGCCGAATCCAGTCTAATTCTTCTTGCAGGTAGGGTTCGTTATCGTTGGCGCTCATAGGACCGCCGAAGACTAAGACGGCTGCGTAGTCATCCAGCGTTTGGGGTAGGCTGTGCCCCAAAACGGGACCGCGAATATCTAGCTCGTAGCCCATGGTCATCAGCTTGCTGCCAATGAGGCCGGGCACCGTTGTGTCCTTATGAATGAGTGTGAGGATTTTTCGAGGCTGATGATTATTATCAGAATCCATGGTGTTGCTAGGCATCGCTAGCGTCTAAGAAATGGCCACTAGCCATCTTCTGAGCTGCTGTCTTCGCCACTGCCAGAAGATGCATTGTAAAGCGCATCGAGCTGTTCTCGGGCGTCTTTGATGGAAATGGAGCGCATCACCAGTAACGGTTCATTGATCACATCGCCCGACTGGTCTAGCAGCTCTGGATGGGGCGCAGATTGTTCAGCGCGCTCTGTTCTCATCGGCTGGCGAACGTCAGTGCCTAGCCTAACCAAGTTGCGGATCATATTCGAAACCGCAAGAACTGCCAAAACGGTAAAAGCAATTATGTAAAGCAGATGGAGCATGATCTAGCTGAGGGCTTAATTTGCTGGGTTGGTTTGCTGAGAAGGTGCGTTGAAAAAATGGACGGGTCTTTGAGCGAGAACTAGTCAGCGGACGATGGGGGAACGTATCCGCCTTCTTGCCTGAGGCGGAGGGCAACGCTCCAGCATTCTTGCACGAGGCTGTGCCAAGCCATAATCACGGGCATTTCGATGCCTGCCTGGCTATCTGTGGCGGCTGAGAGGGCTTGGGACGCTGCGACTTCTTTTTGGGCGTTGTACACTCGGTCGAGCAGGTCGGTCTGTTCTTCCTCGCTCAAGAAGCTGATGGTCTGCGTTTCTAGCATTTCAACTGTCCGGCCAAACCAGTGCTGAAAGTCGTCTAACAGGGGAGGTAGCACTGACTTTAGCAAGTTGGCATCTTCAGGAGGTGGAGACGGAACAGTCATAGGGAATGGGAAGACGGCAGCGCTCGTCTTTGTTACTACATATATCTTAGTACGATCTTTCCCTTGCGGGTGTGGCTGATCGCGCTGGCTCGTCTGCAGAGGGTGACGGGCCTTATTCAGCAAAGTCTGTGGCTAGCTCTCGAATTTCGTGGAGGGTCTGCCAGCCTGCTGCCCAAAGCCCGCGATTTTTGAGGACTTTGGCGTTCAGCCAAAACCTGACGCTGGGGTCGCAGGCGGCGACCAGTTCTGCAAACACCCATTTCCCCTGGTTCTTTCGATTGACAACTTGAAAGTGCCGCCAGCCCATGGTCTTTTGCTGGGCGGTCCATTTTGATCCGAGTAGGTGAGGAAATTTTTGCTTGGCCATTACTGAGGTCACTTTGCAGATTGTCAAACAGGTGCAATATTGTTCAAGTTTGCAGCTGCTAACATTTCAAACTGATTTGTTATCTTTGGCTTGGCTGCGTTCTTGGCGGCTGCTAAGCGGGCGATTTACCTGCTTGCGTCACTGAGTCCACCAGTCTATATCAACGTCTATCCAACCTTATTTAAGTGTAGGTCACCCCCACGGAGCACTGTGATTGAAGTCGATCAGCTAAGTAAGACCTACGGCTCTACCGTTGCGATCAAAGAGGTCTCGTTTTCGGTAAAACCAGGAGAAATCTTAGGGTTTTTAGGTCCTAATGGGGCGGGCAAAACCACCACCATGCGAATTCTGACGGGTTACTTACCGGCCAGCCAGGGAACGGCACGAGTGGCGGGTAAAGATGTCCATGCGGACTCTATGGCGGTGCGCCAAAGTATTGGTTATTTACCGGAGACACCGCCGCTGTACCCGGAGATGACGGTGGCAGGTTTTTTGCACTTTGTCGCTCGAATCAAGGGCGTTCCAGCAGGCGATCGCACTCGCATGGTGACCACCGCCATCGAGCGCTGCAACCTAGAAGAAAAGCAGACGGTGCTGATCCGCAAGCTTTCCAAAGGCTTTCGGCAGCGGGTGGGCATTGCTCAAGCCATTGTGCACAATCCACCTGTCATCGTTTTGGATGAGCCGACGGTGGGCCTAGACCCCCGGCAAATCATCGAAGTGCGCAATTTGATCAAGAGCCTAGCCGGGGAGCATACGATCATTTTGTCGACGCATATTTTGCCAGAGGTGAGTATGACGTGCGATCGCATCACTATCATTAACCGGGGCGAAATCGTCGCGACTGACAGCCCGGAGCATTTGGTGGAGCGGCTGACGGGCAAGGATGGCTACTGGGTAGAGCTGCAGAGTGATGCGGATAGAGGGCTCGCGGCGCTGTTGGAGGTGCCGGGTGTGGTTGCGGCTGTGCCTGTCGCGGCAGAAGGGCTCGACCCAGGGCATACCCGGTTTGAGGTGACGGTGAGTTCGGATGAGGTGGGTCGTGCGATCGCATCGCAAGTCGTCAATCAGGGCATCGGCCTCTTCGAGCTGAGTCGCAACCGCGCCAGCTTAGAAGATGTGTTTATTGACCTGACGATGCAGGATGCTGTGTCGGCACCGGATGGCGCTGCGCTGGATGAGTCTGCTCCAGATGCAGCCACGGTTGACCCGAAGGCTGGCAGTGATGAAAAGGCAACCCCAGCAGCCAGTGACGTAGAGCCGGAGGAGACGCCGTGAGAGTGTTCTGGAATAACCTAATCGCCATCTTTAGGCGGGAGCTGCAAGGCTACTTTAGTTCGCCGTTTGCCTACGTGATTGCGGTGGTCTTCTGGCTGATTGGCGGTCTTTTTCTGGTGACTATTCTCCTATCGCCCGATGGCCTCATCGCTCAGGTCAGCGCGGCAGACCAATTTGGCGCTGGAGCCCAGGCGATTGATGTTACCTACGAATTTTTGAAGATCTATCTAAACCTGCTCGGTTCGCTGTCGATGTTTGTGCTGCCGATGCTCTCGATGGGTCTCTACGCTGAGGAGCGAAAGCAAGGCACTCTGGAGCTATTGGCAACATCGCCGCTAACCAACTGGGTGGTTGCGTTGGGCAAGCTGCTGGCCGTCGTCAAATTTTACGCGGCGATGCTGTTGCCGCTGTTTATTTTGCAGCTGGTGGTGGTCAGCGCGAGTGAACCTAGGTTTCCCATTGTGATTTTGCTGCTGGGCCACGCTGGACTGTTGCTGCTGGCGGCTGGAGTGCTCTCTATCGGTATGTTTATCTCGTCTCTGTCAGAAAGTACGGTGCTGGCGGCGGTAATGACCTTTGGGGTGGTGCTGGTGCTGTGGGTGGTGGATGCGATCGCAACTTCTCTACCCGGTCCGGTGGGCGACGCCCTGAGCCACCTCTCCCTGCTCACCCACTACAGCGACTTTACCCAGGGCATTTTCGACACGAGCGGTCTGATTTTATTCGTGAGCTACATCATTCTGGGGCTGTTCCTAACGGCTCAGTCGATAGATACACTACGCTTTCAGCGTTCATAACGTTCGCCCACTGTTCCTAAAGTTATGAAAGACCTTCCAACCATTTTGAAATATCTCATTTGGCCCGCGCTGGCTCTGCTGAGTGCTGGTTTGGTGGTCGGCATTTTAGTCGGGTGGACGCTGACGGCAGTCGCGTTGTTGGTGATTGGCCTGCTGCTGATGGTTGCTAGCATTGCAGCGGGTGACTTTAGTGTCTTTAAGCTGGCTTTTTGGCAGCGCCGCTCTACTCAGGCAGGTACCAACGCGGCTGTTTCGGTCTTGTCAGTACTGGTTATTTTAGGGCTAATTAACTTCCTCGGTGCCCGCTACGACAGTCGCACAGACTTTACCGATGGGCAGCTGCTGACGCTCTCTCCGGCTTCGCAAACAGTGGTTGCTGGGTTAGAGCGCCCGGCCAAACTGCTCATTTTTAGCCCGGTTCCCGACCCGACCGATCAGCAGCTATTAGAAAACTATCGCCGGTACAACAGCGATTTTTCATATGAGTATGTCGATCCCTACGCGCAGCCTCAGCTCGCCCAGCGCGCCGGGGTAGAAACCGGTGGCGAAGTCTTTTTGCAAACTGAGCCTACGGGGAGCGAGTCGGGAGATCGGCTCTTGCTCGTGCAGCGCATTGGACCTCAGGAACGGCTAAATGAGCGACAGCTAACCAACAAGCTGGCCCAGCTAGGCCAGTCTGAGGTGGCAACGGTGTACTTTTTGCAGGGGCACGGTGAGTATGCCATTGATGGCTCAAAGGCAGGCTTGTTTGAAGCTGCGAGCCGCCTGCAGGATGAAAACTTTACGGTTGCGCCATTAAACCTTGCGGAGACGGGCGGTGTGCCTGAAGATGCCGATGTCGTGGTGATTGCGGGGCCTCAGCAAGAATTTTTTGAGGCTGAGGTGATTGCCATTCGTGACTATCTGGAAGCGGGCGGCAGCCTGTTTGTATTGATCGATCCTCAAGTAGAAACTGGGCTGGAAGTGCTCATGAGTCAGTGGGGCGTCGTGCCTGAAGACACCATTGTGATCGATACGTCTGGGGGCGGTCAGCTGGTAGGTTTGGGGCCTGCAGCACCTTTGGTCACTGATTACGGCGACCATCCCATCACAGATTCTTTCGATCAGGGGCGTTCATTTTTTCCGGTAGCCCGCCCGCTCCAAATTCGAGAAGTGACCGGTGTAGAGGAGTCGCCGCTGCTATTTACCAATCAAAATAGCCATGCGCAGCCGATTGCTGAGAATACAGAAATCACGGTAGATGCTACCAAACCGCCGGAAGGTCCTTTTTCGTTGGGTGTAGCACTATCGCGTCCGGCCTTGGAAATCAGTTCAGAGTCGTCTGCATCAGAAGACTCGACTGCGGGAGACGAGGAGACAACTGAGTCTGAGAGTGCTGCAGAAGAAGCTCCAGCAGCAGACACGGCATCATCCTCTGAGGCGCGTATGGTGGTGATTGGCAACTCTAGCTTTGCGACTGATGGTTTGTTTGACCAGCAGCTGAATGGGGACGTATTTCTAAATTCGGTGAGCTGGCTGAGTCAAATTGAGAGCCCTACGCTGTCGATTCGGCCCAAGGAGCCGACGAACCGACGGTTGGTAATGACTTTGCAGCAGCAAATTATGCTGATGCTCCTGGCGCTGGTGGTGTTTCCGCTGCTGGGTCTGATTGGAGCGGGCACGTTGTGGGCGCGTCGGCGATAGGGATGGCGATAGAGATAATGGGACGGGCAGAGTGTTGGGGTGAGCCTGTCGAAGTTTGAGGTAATTATGTTAAATCGCGGAACGTTGGTGCTGTTGGTGAGTGCGATCGCACTGGGCGGTGCCGTCCTATTGTTTGAAAATCGTCAGACCGATAATGTGCAGGTCGCCGATCCGGGTGCAACCGCAGACAGCATTGTTGCTGGTGAAGAAGGGGCGGGCGAAAAGCTCTTTCCCTTCGAAGAAGAAGACATTGAGCAATTTTCACTGACCCGCTTCGCTGAATCAGAGGAGGACACCGAGGAGCTAGCGTTTGAAAAGCAAGACGATGGCACTTGGCAAATGACGATGCCTCGTCAGGCGATGGCGGAGGGCGGTGCGATCGCCTTCTTACTCAGTCAGTTGACCAGCCCAGCCAGCCGCACCCTCACCGTAGAGGCAGACACCTTAGAAGAATTTGGCCTATCTGACCCAGAAGCGACCGTCGTGCTTTCTGTAGAGGGTGCGGACTACACGTTTTACCTAGGCGGCAGCGATTTCAGTGGAGATAGGCGCTACGCTCAAGCGGTCGGTTCAGAGGCGGATGCCGGTGAGGAGCCGACGACGACGACAGTGCACGTGCTCTCAGGTGGCATTGAGACTGCTATCAATCGGCCAACGGCAGAATGGCTAGTTGTAGAAGCGTCCCCAGAAGCAGAGCCGGCAGAGACTGAATCATCAGAAGCCGAATCGTCCGAAGCCGAATCATCAGAAGCGGAGTCTCCATCTGCACAGACATCAGAAACTGAACCCGTTGAAGGAGCGTCGTCAGAATCTGAGACGCCACGAGCAGACTCGACGGAATCAGCCTTACCAGCGACTGAGGCACCCGACCAGGCCTCAGAGGATGACGCGTCAGAAAGCGAAGCGTCCGAGACACCCTGATTTGTTTGGAAGCAAACCTATGGATCTGAAAGGAGGGCATTTCGCTTGGAAATAACCTTCCTTGCATACAATGATCTATTCACACAATGGTCTATCCAATGTGCTCTGCAAATGTTTCAACGCTGCTTGTAGGCTGAAGCGTCCGATTGCGCTCTTCCTCATTGCGAGAGAGTGTGACGGATAGGATTACCGCGATGATCAAAATGATCAGCGTAATGCCCAGTGAGTTAGATTCTTTTTTTTCTTTCTTGTCGCCTTCTTGCTGCTTGTAATATTCTTTCTCCTCAGCGGTTTCAAAATATTGAGAGTTGCAGTTTAGGCAGTGATAGTAAACGACCGCATCATCTTTTTCTGACCCGTTCGTAACCAGCCTGTTTGCATTGCAGTAGCGGCAGGAATTCTTGCTCTTGTAGCCTTCTAAAAGCTTTGCTGTCATGGTTATAAGCTCGTGAGTAGAAGTTCAGGATAGAAATTAGGCTGACCGGTGAGGCGGTGTATATCGCAGACAACATACGTATGTCAGTACACCTGATTTTCTCACACCGTTACAAACCCTGTAGAGGTTTGCGTAATTAATCGTAAGTAAACTTACTGATGCGCCCGTGCATACAGCCTAGCAACTCGATTTGCGCCCGACATCCGTACTGTAATTATTTAGTTTTATTGTTATTCAGCAGTAACAGCCGATATCTAGTAGTTTTGGCCGTGCTGAGCGCCTATACGGCAGGTAGTGTCGCCCACAGCGCAATGAGGTTAATGATGCCAACGGCCACCATGAGGCCAGCGGGCATGAATTTTTTCGTTTTGATCAGTCTGGCGATGAAGACAATGATCAGCAGCAGACTGACGCTCGCAGACAGAATCGGCCCTAGCCGAACCCCGCCAAACATCAGGTATGCACCTATCAATAGCAGCAGTCCGCTGATAAAGCCTGAAATGAGCGAAACCTGACTACCGGCTTGCTTGTAGCCGATGGCACCGCCAGCGATCGCAAGCACGCCGTACAGCAAAGTGACCAGAGGGGCAAAAGGTATCACGGTGTTTCCTTTGTCAGCCGGTAAGGCTGCTTTTGTTGGGATAATTGGGATTATACGGTGAGACTGCAGAGATAAAAGGTGCTTGAAAAATGCCTTAATCTTTCCGGTAGCGATTTTTCGTTGTCGCAGTTCCATCGGCAGTGGTGTTTCTTGCTATCGAATAAGAACAGCATAGGAAGTCATAGGATAGAGGGAGACATACTGCTGGAACCGGATTATGGGTTTGGATGGGGATGCGATCGCAACAGTTCAAAACTATCGTCGGCAGGCGGCCTCGTTGCTTCTATATCAGTCTGTATTTGCTAGCGATATCGGCAAGGCGCTGCTGAATTTGCTGACTGCGCTAGTGGCTCCTAACGAAACGGCGACTGAAGGTGCGATCGCCTGCTCCCTTGCCTATGGTCAGTGGTTTGCAGCGTTGGCAAACCCATCTCAACCCTACTCGTCCCAAAGCTGGCAAACCCGACTGATCAATCACGTATTAACCGCTGATAATGCCTTTTCCCAGCAGTCGCAGCGGCTACCGACACAGCCCACATCCGAAGCAGACCTCGCAGCTCGCATGGCACCTGGCCTATTGGCTGCAGTTCATCACGATCTCGCGATTTTGCATGATTTTTATCACCTGCCGCTACAGCAGCTCAGCCAGTGGACGCAGCAGCGATGCGATCGCGTCCCGCCGCCGGTAATGCAGCCTGCTTCGGAAGCCAAACTACCGGTGACCTTTCCCTACGAGCTGGAGTGGACCCAGGCGCCACTAGCCCTCGCCAATTACTACTTCACCCACGGCGCCGGGCTCTTTGGCCAGTTTGCAGCCTTCCGCTGGCAGAGCGCACCAACCGGCGGCCAGCTAGTCGGCGTTTCACTACCCGACCCAATCCAGCTCGACCAGCTCATTGCCTACGACCACCCAAAGCAGCAGCTGGTGCAAAACACACGCTCCCTGCTGCGTGGCTACCGCGCTCAAAATGTGTTGCTGTATGGCAGCCGGGGCGCAGGCAAATCTTCACTGGTCAAAGCCCTGGTCAATGAGTACCGAGAGCAAGGGTTGCGTCTGGTCGAGGTGCCCAAGTCAGCCCTGCGAAGTCTGCCGCGAATTGTTGCACCTCTCAGCCAGGCACCCCAAAAGTTCATCATCTTTGTTGACGATCTTTCGTTTGAAGAAGACGATGAAGCCTTCAAGGCACTCAAGGTGGTGTTAGAAGGCGGTGTGACAGCCAGACCGCAGAATGTGGTTGTATATGCAACGTCAAACCGTCGGCATCTTGTGCGCGAATTTTTTGATGAGCGGCCTAGGCCGAAGGATGCCGACGAAATTCAGGCTTGGGATACGGTTCAAGAAAAGCTTTCGTTTAGCGATCGCTTCGGTCTCACGCTCACCTTCACCCCGGCTGACCAACCCACTTATCTCAAAATTGTCCGCGAGCTAGCCGCGCAAGCAGGCCTCACTGTCGAGACGGAGCACCTAGAATGGCGAGCCAGGCAGTGGGCAACCCGCCACAACGGCCGCTCCGGCAGAACTGCCAGACAGTTTATTGACTTTCTCATCTCAGAGCAGGGTGACTAATATTAGACAGTTCAGCTTAGCTTTGTGGCTACATTGGAGCTGAGAAATTCAGCTAGCAGATTCACCGATACTGAAGTCGCAGATACTTAAGCCCACTCCTGTCAGCTAGCCTAATCCGTCTTTAAGGACAACACAACTTTACAAAAAACTAGCCTATGAACTCGCTCAGATTCATAATTTATGAAAATAGCCCATAAGGCTAGAAAATACTAAAAAATCTAATTAACTACTGTCTCTCTCCGCTGAT
>JBCBFY010000046.1:0-35304 GCA_038527325.1 Cyanobacteria bacterium J06614_10 | reverse complement strand
GTTCGCCGTCAGTCTAAGGAGGGTGACCAGGCGCTGGCGCTCCTGCATCGCGACGGGCAGCTGAAATGGATAGATCCCTTTACCTATCGAGTGCAGGTGAGGGCCAATGGACGGGCCAGTGGACGGGCCAGTGGAAAGGCCGTGCGTAAGTCGTCGGCAGTGGCGGTGATGCAGCGTTACTTGTTTACGCGGCGCTGTCGTTGGCAGGTACTGTTGGAAGAATTTGGGTTTGCGCAGGAGGCTGAGACACTGCGTTGCGGGAAGTGCGATCGCTGCCTTCGTGCCTAGCAGAGATATCAGCTAGCACTAGCGATTTTTGTTTCGGTGACCAATGTGAGACTTTCCCAGGCTCCAGCCGAGTCGTAGCGGCGAATTAACCGCTGGCGAGTGCTCGGAGAGAGCAACCAGCCGACTTCGAGGAAAAAAGGTCGCTTGGGGACAATTGCCGTTGGCCCTGTGGCAGAGGCACCATCGGCTAGGCAAACGACTTGAATGGCGGGATCGTTTTCTACAAAGTGTATTGTCTGTCCTTGGATAGTGCCGGTTGAGCCAATGGACAGACTACCTTGGTCACCTAGTGACAGGGTTTGGCTCAGCTGGTTTGTTCCAATGCTTTCGATTGTGAGCTGAGTGTCGCTGTGGGTTTCAGGACTCAGGTCGGCGTATTGGGTGATAGCGCTGCCCTGCCAATGGCCAAACAGGTCGGATGGCTGAAGCTGGGGGCGTTCGGGGGTCGATGAGCCTTGCAATTGCTCTCTGATCAAGGTGAGCTGGCTGAGGGCGTTGGTGCTGTCGAATAGCTGAACGAGGCGTAGTCTGCGGTGGCCTGCGATTAGGCCTAGCTCTGCGCCGAAGGTTGAGTAGGGTCCCCACTGCAGCGAGCCTTGAGAAAAGGCGCCGTTCTCAAAGAAGCGTGTCGCCCGGTTGAGGGTGCGGTAGTCGAACGATTGGACAGCGGGCGGTTCGTCTGCTGGATAGCGGCGAACTTCTTGGTGCATGGCCTGGTCGCTATCATAGGGCGAAAGCTCTACTTCTGTGGGTGTGTCTGAGAGAACCTGCCCGTCGGGGGAGAGGCGAGTGAAGCTACCTTGCCAAGTGCCAACGTTTTTGAGGAGTCGTTGCCACTGTGAGGATGTTCTTGAAGGCGTTCCTGAAGCAGACGGTGAAGGATCGGACGAACTGGGGGAAGACATGGCGTAGAAGTGCGATCGCTGTAGTGTCAATATCTGTCTGATGAGGTCAAAGCCTTCTAAACTGTAGAACGGTGCAGAGCTACCCTGTCTATTTACGCCTATTTTGAGTACTAATGACTTCCAATTCTCCAGATGCTGCAACACTGCCTAGTAAGGACGAAGCTGTCGGATTGGGTACGTTTGGCGGTGTGTTTACGCCCTCAATTTTGACGATTTTGGGCGTCATTATGTATCTGAGGTTTGGCTGGGTGGTCGGTCAGGTGGGACTGATCCCGACCATGATCATTGTGACAATTGCTACCTCAATTACGTTTTTGACATCGCTTTCGATCAGTGCGATCGCAACTGACAAGGTTGTCCGGGCCGGTGGCGCCTACTACATGATCAGCCGTTCGCTGGGGATTGAGACGGGCGGGGCTGTAGGCATTCCGCTGTACTTTGCCCAAGCGCTGTCGGTAGCTCTCTACACGATTGGTTTTGCTGAGAGTGTCAAAAATATTTTTCCTGGGGTGTCGATTGTCCTAGTGGCGCTGATTACTACGGTGCTGGTAACTGCGCTGGCGCTGACCTCAGCCGATATTGCGATTAAGGCGCAGTATGTGATTATGGCAGTGATCGCACTTTCTTTGTTGGCGCTGCTCTTTGGTCACGATGTGACGCCTGTGCCTTCGGATGCGGCCTCTGCAGAGATTGAGCGGGTCGGCTTTTGGGCGGTCTTTGCGGTCTTTTTCCCGGCGGTAACGGGGATTATGTCCGGAGTGAATATGTCGGGGGATTTGAAAGATCCGATTCGCTCTATTCCGCGGGGGACGCTGGCGGCGGTCGGGGTCGGCTACGTGATATATATGGCGATTCCTTTCATTTTGGTGATGCGGACGCCGACGGCTTCTGATGCGCTGCTCAACCCCGATCTGCTGGTGATGAAGCGGATTGCCGTGGGGGGGAACTTATTTATTGATTCGATTGTGCTGGGGGTGTGGGGCGCGACCCTATCGAGTGCTATTGGCAGCATTTTAGGTGCACCGAGAATTTTGCAGGCTTTGGCGAGGGACAATATTTTGCCGACTAGCTTGCGCTGGCTGGGTAAGGGCAATGGCCCAACGGATGATCCTCGGCTGGGGACGCTGTTTACCTTGGGGATTGTGCTGGCGGTGGTGATGCTGGGGAGTTTGGATGCGATCGCGCCTGTGCTCTCTATGTTTTTCTTAACGACTTACATGGTGCTGAATATTGCAGCGGGCATTGAGGGCTTTCTGCAGAGTCCTTCTTTTCGGCCTACGTTCAAGGTGCACTGGTCATTTTCGGTGCTGGGTGCCCTCGGCTGCATCGCTGTGATGTTTTTGATCAACCCGGTGGCGACGATTTCGGCGCTGATTATTGTCGGGTTGATTTACTTCTGGCTGGAGCGCCGTCAGATAGAGAGCACTTGGGGAGATGTTCGCCAGGGCGTGTGGATGACAATTGTGAGAACGGGGCTACTCAACATTGACGACACCGCCGATCCGAAAAACTGGCGCCCTCACCTGCTGGTGCTCTCTGGGTCGCCTAAGCGGCGATGGTACCTCATCGAGATGGCTAGAGCCTTTACGCACAACCGGGGCCTGATCACGGTGGCAGGCATTTTGCCGAGTGGCTCTCGCAGCATCGCCCAGCAGGAAAAGGCGGAATCAACCCTACGAGATTATTTAGACCGCAAGGGCATTCAGGCCTTTGCCAAGATTATTACGGCGGATGATCCCTATGTAGGATCTAAGCAGCTGCTAGAGACTTACGGTATTGGACCGCTGGTGCCAAACACCGTTCTGCTAGGCGATTCGGACGATCCTTCTCCAGATAGCGTGGAGCGCTACTGCAACACGATTCGTATGTGTCACGACGCCAAGCGCAATGTGATTATTGTGCGCGATGAAGACAGCGCAGAAGAAGAGGTGGACTCTTTGAATCCGCCTATGTATGGCCGTGATACAAAGCGGCAGATTGATGTTTGGTGGGGAGGCTTGCAGTCTAACGGGGGGCTGATGCTGATTTTGGCGTATTTGTTGCGCACGAGCTGGCAGTGGCGCTCTGCGGAAATTCGACTGAAGCTGGTCGTACCTGACGAGGCGGCGGCCCAAGCGGCTCAAGGCAATATTGAGGGCTTGACCAACAGTCTACGTATCGGTGCAACCTCTGAAATTATCTTGGCGGAAGATCGGCCTTTCAACAAAATTTTGCGGGCTTCTTCGGCGACGGCTGATTTGATATTTATGGGGTTGGCGCTGCCTGACGAAGATTTTACGGGGTATTATCAGGCGCTGCAGGAGAGAATTGCGGGTCTTCCACCGACGGTGTTGGTGCTGGCCTCTGAGAATTTGGATTTTTCTGAGATGCTACAGAAAGATTAGGATTTCTGGTGAGGGCTAGGGGTGTGATAGGGACCGGCAATAGGTAGTTAGAAAGATGCCGGTGCAAGTTTGGCCTTATGATCGTGTGATAGCGATAGTGGGTATGAACTTATGGGACAGCAAGCAAGAGGGTGGCGTAGGGTAATGGGCTTTTTAGGTGCTACGGTGACTTGCTTGCTTGGCCTAGTAATAAGTGTGGCGGCGCTTTTGGCACTGTTGGGCAGCGTGGCGGTAGCGCCTGTCTGGGCAGATGGCCTGAATGACAACCTGGTGGACTATACGCTCACGAACCAAGCCGGAGCAGATTTTTCGGGGAAGGATTTGTCTGGGACGTCGTTTGCGGCTGCAGATGCGCGGGATGCCAACTTTAAGGGGGCGGACATGAGCGGCACGATTTTGACGAAGGCGACGTTCATTCGAGCGGATCTATCGGATACTGACTTTACCAAGACGTTTGCTGACCGGGTGCTTTTTGATGGGGCTGATTTGACGAATTCGGTGTTTGTAGAAGCGATCGCAACGAGCAGCTCATTTAGTGACACCACCATTACCGGCGCTGACTTTTCCGATTCGATTATTGACCGCATTCAGGTCAAGCGCATGTGCGAACGGGCAGAAGGCGTGAATCCCACGACTGGCGTTGAAACGCGTGAGAGTCTAGGCTGTCCAGATTAGCTTGTGGTGAGCAGTTTGGGCTCGTAAAAAATCCCCCTGATAGGCGTTATTGCAACCTCTCAGGGGGACTAATTTTTTAGCTTTGTACAGCAGCAATAAAGCCCTTACAGCTTGCGCTCTAGGGTTTCGTTCAGACGCTGCATGGTCTCATCTAGCTTTTCGGTGGGGGTGGGCTCTGCCTCTACTTCCTCGGTGCGCTTCATCCGCTCAAAGGCACGGATGACCATAAAGAGTACTAAGCCAATCACTACAAAGTTGATGATGGCAGAGAGGAACAGACCGTACTTGATGCCGCCAGCCGATAAGTTGGCAATGTCATCAACGCCAGCTGCTGTAAGCGCTGGGGTGAGTAGCAAAGGCGTGATGATGTCTTCGATAAAAGAAGTAACAATCGCACCAAAGGCCGCACCTAGTACGACGGCGACGGCTAGGTCAACGACGTTGCCGCGAAGAAGAAATTCTTTGAAGTCATTTGCGAAACTGCTGACAGAGCCAGTTGCTCTAGCTCTTGCTTGTCGGTTAGCCATGAGTATTCACCTTACGAAACGGAGTGTGGTTATCCCAAAAAGTCATCCTGAACTCAGCTAACTGGCAATTTGGCCAGGGAATGAGCACTCACAGGATCCTTAAATTTTGAAAGGATCTGATGCATAAAGCGAAGCTGCTCATTATTTTTTGCTGAGAGGATGTCGGATGAGCACACAATATCAGTGTTTTCTCTGACTTCCAAGCGCTTTTGTAACAAAGCTGGATGTTGAGGCCAAAAATTTCGACTTTCTTTAGATGTCCTTGGGTCTGTATGCGATCTCGATGTGGCGAGTGACCCCACTTAGAAAGTCATCTGCTAGCTGGTCACCAAGTACTTTTCACCTTTCTCTGAATCTTGCCAGTCGCAGATATAGCCTCTGCTCGCTTCGAGGCGCTGACTCCAAGGATTAGGCGCAATGTCAGTTTTGGCCGTCCACAAAATATCGAACAGGCCATCATCGCGAATTTTGCCGATGTGAACTGGTTTGGTTAGGTGGTGATTGGGCTGGATGGTGACGGTGCCGCTGGGGGCTTGAAAGGTTTGTCCGTAGGCAGCTTGGCGAACGGCGCTGGTGGCGAGGGAGTTGGCTTGGCGGACCGACTGCGCCCATAGGTGAACCATGGTGTAGGCGCTTTCCATCGGGTCGCTGATGACACGGTCTATGCCATAGGTCCCTTTGAACTTGGTGACCCAGGTTTCGTTTTGAGGTGTTTCTAGGGTTTGAAAGTATCGCCAGGTAGCGTAGTGCCCCTGAAGAAAGTGTTTGCCGATTTGAAGAACGTCTTCTTCGCCGATGCGAACTGACATGACTAAGTATTGGTAGGCGGAGAGTCCTGCACTTTTGAGTTCTTTAAAGAACGTCCGGTTGTAGCTGCCAACTAGGCTATTGAAGATGATGCCGCCTTCGGGTAAGGCCTGCTTGATATCGTTGACGACGGGCGTCAGGTCTGGAATTTTGCCATTGGCTAGGGGCACAAAGGCTTCGCCCGCGACTTTGCCGCCCTTCGCTTTTAGAACTTTTCGAACGATGTCGTGGGTTGTTCGTTCGTTGTTGCTAACCAGGAAAAAGGATTTGCCTCGGTTGCCGAGCATCCAGTTGACGGCGGGCTCTATCTGCTGGTTGGCGACGGGGCCAGCATAAAAGATATGGCTGGAACACTCTTGACCTTCGTAGGGGCCGGGGTACCAGAGCAGCTTATTTTTGGCGGTGACGACGGGCAGGATGGCTTTGCGGCTAGCGGTGGTGAAGCCACCGAAGAGCACGGCTGCCTGGTGCTGGGTGGTTAGTTTTTCTGCTTTTTCGGCGAATGTGGGCCAGTCGGAGGCACCGTCTTCTAATACGGGGACCAGCTGCCTTCCCAGTAGGCCACCCGCTTCATTGATTTCTTGGATGGCTAGCTTTTCGGCATCGGCGATGGGGCCTTCGCTGATGGCCAGTGCCCCGCTGAGTGAGTGCAGTAGGCCAACTTTGATGTCGCCGGTATCGCTGCTGGCTGCTGGGGTGGTGGGCACCGAGGCTGAGGGTTGGCCTAGGTTTGAAGCGGTATTGCTGCCTGAGCCATGAGTGCCTGAGCCATGAGTGTCTGAGCCATGAGTGTCTGAGCCATTACTGCCTGTGCTGCAGGCCTTGAGGAGGAGGCTACTGCCCGCAGCGGCAGCGCTGTAGGCCAGAAAATGCCGTCTACTGAGTCTGGTCATGTATCCGTATTTACGGTGAGAAATTTCAGAAATCTTCCTTTACAATACGCTTTTCTAGCCTTGGCAATTCACTCATTTTTGCCGATAAATGCTGAAATACTCCTGTTGAGGGGACTGCTTTGAAGGTTCATAGGCTTGAGGATTGGGAGATGGCTAGGGTGGCTTTTAGTGAGGCGCTGTAGCAAATGTGACAGCCTTTGTGGAGCGGTCGGAGGATAAAAAAGAAAGCTACGGGCCGAAATGCAGCGACGGGCTAGCTATACAATTGTTAGGTCTGTGCTGCGCTAATGTCTGGCCTTATGACTACTGTTGTGGTTGCTACGGGTAATCCTGGCAAGCTGTCTGAACTCAAAGATTATCTTCACTCACTGGAATGGGATCTGGCGCTAAAGCCAAAGGAGATTGAGGTAGAGGAGACGGGAAAAACGTTTTTGGAGAATGCCAGGCTGAAGGCGTCTGAGGTGGCGATCGCAACTCAGAAATGGGCGATCGCAGATGACTCTGGTCTGTCTGTGAAGGCCTTGGACGGTGCGCCGGGCGTTTACTCTGCTCGCTATGGTGACAGCGATGCCGCTCGGATTAGTAGAGTGCTGCGAGAGCTAGGGGATGAGCCTGACCGGCGGGCCGACTTTGTCTGTGCGATCGCGCTGGCTCGCCCGGATGGCACGATTGCCCTAGAGACGGAAGGGCGATGCCCAGGGTCTATCTTGCTTGAGGGGCAAGGTGAAGGGGGGTTTGGCTACGACCCAATTTTCTTTGTGCAATCTCAGGGAAAGACGTTTGCTGAGATGAGCAATGCTGAGAAGGAGCGCTACAGCCACCGGGGAATCGCTTTTGAGCAGATCATGCCCGCACTGCAGACGATAGATCTTTCGGCTCAGACGAGCGCTTAGAACGTCGGTAGATGCTGGATTTGCCTGAGTTGTGGAGTTTTCTGCAACGAAAAGCCCTAATCAGGTCAGTGCTTACCTGATTAGGGCTTTAGTTTTAAGACGATTGACTTGGCGCTGCTAATTTGAAACGACTGAGTTTGAAGTTCCTAATTTTCAAGCGATTTGTGCCTAGCTTCAGAGGCCCAGATTCAGAGGCCCAGATTCAAAGGCCCAGCTTCAAAGTAAGTTTGAATGTTCAAAAACTTTGACTTTTTAGGCTAAGGCCAGCGCCTGCTATGCAGCGTTGTTTTTGTTGAGCAAATCCTGAACCTGTCCTAGAGCGGCTCTAAAGATGTTAAAGCCAGCCCAGCCCGCAGCGATGAGCAAAGGCGATAGCACGAGCACGACACGAATATCCATTTGTATCCCTCTCCAGAAATATTGCTTAAAAGGTTGTAATAATCCTCTCATATAATCTAGCATCACCTCAGTATCCAAAGCAGAATTCCAAGCAGAATTCCTAGAAAAATCATCCGTGATAAACTTACAGCCCGATACCCGCACAGAAACTCAACCGATGGCCGCCGAAAGACCGGTCGCGGCGGTGACGGGCGCCTCTAGTGGGATTGGGCTGGCGATCGCGCAACGATTGGCCAAAATGGGCTACGATCTCGCGATTTGTGCGCGCCGTGAGGACCGGCTGACAGCGGTGGCTGCGGCGCTGAGCGCGCAGGGCGCAGATGTTTTGGCGATGACGGTTGACCTGCGGAATGAGTCGCAGATACTGGGCTTTTTTGATGCGGTGAACCGTCGGTGGGGACGGCTAGATGTGCTGGTGAACAACGCCGGACTCGGGCACAAGGAGCCACTGATGACGGGCAGCAGCGAGGCCTGGCGAGAAATGCTAGAGGTGAATGTATTGGCGCTGTGCATTTGTACCCGTGAGGCGATGGGGTTGATGACGGGTGCGAATGCAGGACATATCGTGCATGTGAGTTCAATGTCGGGGCATCGGGTGCCTGCGATCGCGGGCATTTATTCTGCGACTAAGTTTGCGGTGCGATCGCTCGCTGAAACCCTTAGGCGAGAGCTACGGGCAGCAAACAGTGCCATTCGCATCTCGTCGGTGAGCCCTGGCATCGTAGAGACTGAGTTCGCTGAGAAATATCACCAGAGCGCCGAAGCCGCCAACGAGACCTACAGCCAGTTTCCCGTGCTGCAGGCCGATGACGTGGCAGAGGCGGTGGCCTACGCCTTGAGTCAGCCAGCGCACGTAGAAGTCAATGACATTTTAATTCGCCCGACTCAGCAATCTAGCTGAGTCAGTGATTCTCTAGTCATCTAGTCATCAATAGGAAGACTATCTACTCAATCAGTTCTAGTTCGTCTTCGTGCAGGTGGGCTTTGAAAGGGCGTTTTGCACCTTCGACCTCGAAGGCCGCAACGATGGTGTAGTTAGGACTGATCGGTCGGCCTTCCCAGTCGGTCAAAATGTCGGCAATCACCCCTTCCATGCCTTCTACGTTGTGGGGTTTATTGCGATATTTTGGATGGTTAAACAGGATGAGGGGCGCTTTGACTCGAACGCGATCGCCAACTTTCATAATGGAAGATATCAAACAGGTTTCTGCCATTCTCTCACAGCAGCGACCGCCCTACTCAACACCCTCTTCATACAAAAAACCTGATGTTTCGCCCTGCAGCGGGGGCAGCGTATCTTCTAGGGGTAAAGGCTCAAACGTTCGCCACAGCAGCCATCCCACGACCCCGACCACACTGATCACCACCAGCGCCAAGAGGGCAGTGACTAGCCCTTGAGACTTGGGCTCGCCGTTTCCTGCTTCGGTATTGATGGCTTCTAATTCTTCGGGAGTTAGCGGCGTATCGTCGTCATCTTCTTCGCCATACAGCAGGGCTCGGGAAGCAGGGGTGAGGCTAACGGGGGTGGCAACGCTAGTGGCACTGCCGCCATAGCTTCTGCCTGCGCCTGATCCGTAGCCACCGACGCTGGCCGCTGTTCGGCTACCTGCGGCTTGGGCGCCTATCGTCGCTAGAGTCCCGCCACCCAATTCACGACTGGCCGCAGTACTTCGCGCGCCGGAAACTGCAAAGGCCGCTTCGTCTGCGGCTTCCTCATCGTTCATGAGGGCGTGCATCAGGACGACTGCGACGTTGTCATGGCCGTTCTTTTGGTTGGCGAGTTCTATCCAAGACTCTACCGCTGCGTCTAGCGGCACAATCTGCTTCACAATCAGGCCGATGTAGTTGGCCCAGGAAGCTTCTACCTGTTGATTATCACTGAGGCCGTCTGAGCAGAGCATGAGGACGCCGCTGGATTCGAAGAGAAAGCGCTGGGTGTGGAGCGTCATCTGTTCAAATTCGCGAACGCCAACGGCTTGGCTGAGGGCGTGGGCGTCGGGGCGCTGCTCGGCGGTGGCATAGAAGCTCTTGCCCATGCTGACTTCTCTGCCTGCAATGTCGTCGTCGACGGTGAGCTGCTGGCAGTATTCGGGGGTGATCCAGTAGGCGCGGCTGTCGCCAACATGTGTCAAATACAGCTCGTTGACTTCGGCGGGGCCGGTAGGGGTGTCGATGCGCTGGGGTAGAACGAGTGCCATGACTAGCGTGGTGCCCATGCGCTGTCGGTCGGCGCGGCCCTGTTCGTCGTTTTGCTGGGCAATCAGGTTGTTGGCGACCCGGATGGCGGCTTCAATTTGGTCGATGACGACGTTGGGTGGGATGGCTTTGGACTGTTCCATGGCTTCTGCGAGGAGGCCACGGAGCTGCAGCTGGAGCGATCGCACTACACGCTGGCTGGCCACTTCGCCCCCTTCATGCCCTCCCACCCCGTCGCAGACAATCGCTAAGCGCGGCAGGAGCGGCAGGTCTGCTGTGCCTGTGCGCTTGAGCTCGGCCTGGCTGGGATAGCAGGCGTCTTCGTTGTGGGCCTGTTGCGGTCCGGTACTGGTGCCGCCTGCCACCTGGAGTTCTACGGTTTTGCTGGCTGCTTCGGTCAGTAGCTGACTGTTTACCTGTTCTTTGATAGCGGCAAAGTCGGCATGGGGCGATCGCAAGTCTTGGCAGACCGACTTTATCAGCTGCTTGATAGCGGGCTGAGCGCCTGGCATGTACACCGCCTCCCAGACATCCGCGAGGTCGGCAAGCGTCGGATTGGCCGGTTTTGCAGAAAGACCGATGAGGCGGACGCGCCAAGCTTCTACTCGGATATTGCTTTTTTTGAGAAGGCTGGCGGCAGCGCCAAAGCTCTGCAGCGGTTCCCATAGGTTGATCATTTGCCAGAGCCAATAGGCCTGACGGAAGGCAGTGGCTGCGGGCCAAGCCTTGGCAATGGCTGGCATCAGCTTGCCCTGGCGGCTCACTGGCACGTTGCTCAACAGTAAGACCGCTTCTCCATTGGCTTGGTGGCAAATGCCATAGACCCCAGGCAGATTGAGCTGATAGGGGTAAGCCTTGAGGTAGGGCAGGGCGAAGCTGGGTATCTGGTCGGGCACCTTGGGCGGCTGGCTGGGCTGAGTATCTAGCCAGATAGAAGGCGCGACGACTTCGTAGCGATTGTCTACGCGATCGCCAATCGGAATTTTGTTGGTGCCATGTCCCAAGGCCCAAACGTATTGTCTGATGGGATGTTTGCGCTCTTCGCCGTTCATATAGATGTCGTACTGTTGACGGGTCTTGCCCTTAAATTAGGTCTATGGTAAGGGAAAAGGGATTTAGTGCAAATAAATTTGCTGAGATTCTGTAAAAGATATCGTCCAATTGCTGATACTTAGTGCTTTATCGCGACTTTTTATCGCGACTTAATAGGCAAATAGACAATGGAATCGTCTGTAGATATTTCGGTTATATTTGGGACCTTTGGTATTTTTGCGATCTTTTTGTTGATATGACCTTTGATACGACCTAGAAGGCGTAAAGATCCATTTCTTCTGCGGCAGCAGTTCGTAGTTTGCTGGATTAGTCTATAGGGAGATGCTTTACACTTGCTGAGCACAATTGCTTAGATATCAGTTTTATGTCTTCTGCTTTGATGTGGGTCATTATTGGCGCAGTCCTCTGCTTGATGGAGCTGCTGCTGCCGACTGCCTTTATTGAGTCGGCGCTGGGCGTGAGTGCTTTTGCAGTCGCACTGCTGTCCTTGGTCGTGCCGAGCCTAAACTATCAGATCGCGCTGTGGATGTTGATCTCTTTGTTTACCTTTTGGGCACTGAAACGGTTTATACCCAATCGCACGGCACCTGCCCTCCGGGAAGCTACGGAAGCTAGGACAACAACTGCAATTCCGGCAGGGCAAGCGGGCAGAGTGATGTACGAAGGTAACTCCTGGCAGGCCCGCTGCAACGACGATCAGGTGTCTATTGGCCCAGACCAAGAAGTTTTCGTGGTGGAGCGCAAGGGCAACACACTGATTGTGATTCCGCTTAGCAGCTTCCAGTGAGGTTGCAAACAGGCTTTGCCTGACAGTGCATGTATTTGATGTTATTTGGAGTCATTGGCTTATGAATCCTGCTGTGTTGCTACTCATGATGGCCTTGGGAGGCGGGTTTGTCGCCTCTAAGTCGGTGCGAATCATTAATCAGAGCGATGAGGCACTGGTCGAAACCCTAGGCCGCTACAGCGGTAAGAAACTGACTCCGGGACTGAACTTTACCGTGCCCTTTCTCGATCGCATGGTTTATAAGGAAACGGTGCGCGAAAAAGTGCTGGATGTTCCCCCGCAGCAGTGCATCACCCGTGACAACGTCTCTATTAGCGTCGATGCGGTTGTGTATTGGCGCATCGTGGATCTTGAAAAGGCTTACTACAAGGTTGAAAACTTGAAGTCGGCGATGGTGAACTTGGTACTCACCCAGATTCGCGCTGAGATGGGCAAGCTGGAGCTGGATGAAACTTTCACGGCCAGAGCGGAAATCAATGAGCTGCTGCTACGGGAATTAGACATTTCTACTGACCCCTGGGGCGTGAAAGTCACTCGGGTGGAGCTGAGGGACATTGCGCCTTCTAAGGCGGTTCAGGATGCGATGGAGCTGCAGATGACCGCAGAGCGACAGAAGCGAGCAGCTGTTTTAACGTCTGAAGGCGAGCGCGACGCGGCGATAAACTCGGCAAGAGGGCGAGCGGAATCTGCCATTTTGGACGCTGAGGCTCGGCAAAAGGCGGCTATTTTAGACGCGCAGGCTGACCAGAAGACGATTGTATTGCGGGCGCAGGCGGTGCGACAGGAGCAGGTGCTGCGAGCACAGGCAACGTCTGAAGCCCTCGAAGTGATTGCGAAAAAGATAAAGAACGACTCGAATGCCCGCGAAGCGCTGCAGTTTTTGCTGGCGCAGGAGTATTTGGCGATGGGCCGTCAGATCGGTGAGAGCGATAGCAGTAAGGTTATGTTTTTGGACCCGCGAAGCATTCCAGGTGCGCTGGAGAGCATGAAGTCGATTGTTGGCGATGAAACGATTGGCCGGTAATGGTGTCTATCGACTGCTGCGCCTGTGCAGGCTGACTAACCCTAGGCTGCTTTGATGGCTACGACTAGATCTGATGCAAACAGTAGCGATCAGATCCATTCATCGTTGGCTGCCGTTAGCTCACTCTTGACGGTGCCCGTATTCACGACGCCTCGGGGTTCAATGAGCATGGCATGGCATTCTTCTTTTGCGCGGGTGATGTGCTCGACTCCTTTTGGAATAACGAACAGCTCGCCTGCCGACACGGTCTCTCGTCTATCGTGAAACTCGATTTCCATCGCGCCCGAGATAACCATAAACACTTCATCCGTATTGGGATGATCGTGCCAGACGAAATCACCTTGGAACTTCACCAGCTTGAACTGATAGTCATTCATTTCTGCGATGACTTTGGGTGACCAGTGTTCTGAAAACTGAGTAAGCTTCTGGACTATGTTAATTGAGCTAGCTTTCATTAGATTTCACGAGCTTGCCTTCGCTAAGATTGCCAGTAGATTGGTCCCCTAGCAGTGATGGGACAGCCTAAACTCGTTGGTCCGTTACTAATTTTCGTGGTTGAACCAAGCTAAAACCATCATCTGATACGGCTTTCAGGTAGTCATTTACGAGTGAAGCAAAGGCTTCGAGGAGCTCATCTACGGTTGCGCCTTCAGCGAGCAAGTTGAGATGAGGTGCGTTGATTAGCTGAGCGTAATAACACCCATCCTCAACGTTATGGCTGACTTCAGCGACGTAACCTTTATGCTGGATGTGCTTAATCGTTGCCATTTTCGTCGTTTCCTATAGGTTCTAGTCTACAATCCCTTAGAAATTTTCGTATTTGCTTGATGTAGGGAATTTTCAACTTAGCGGATATTGTAGAGGCGGCGATCGCGGATTTGGACGACGGGGTAGTTGAGCGATCGCACAATCATTTCGCTGTGGGTAGTGACGACGACGGTGATGCCGATTTTATTCAGCTTGCGTAGGATGCTGAAGACTTGGCGGGCGTTGTTTTCGTCGAGGTTGCCGGTAGGTTCGTCTGCTAGCAGCAGCGGGGGTGTGCCAACGACGGCGCGGGCAATGCTGGCTCGCTGCTGTTCGCCGCCGGAGAGCTGTGAAGGGAAGCGGTCGGCTTTGTTTTGCAGGCCAACCATTTTTAGGGTGACGGGGAGGCGGCGGTTGATTTCTTTGCGGCTGTAGCCCTGAGCGTGGAGAACGAAGGCGACATTTTCGGCGACGGTGCGGCGAGGAATAAGCTTGTAGTCTTGAAAGACGATGCCGATGCGGCGACGGAGCATGGCTAGCTGATTGCCACGTAGCTGGGTGATATCTTGCCCGTTGATGTGAACCGCGCCCTGGGTCGGGCGCTCCTGCCCGTAGAGCATTTTGAGGAGGGTGGATTTGCCAGCGCCAGAAGGACCTGTGATAAAGAGAAAATCGCCTTTCTGCAGCGCGAGGTTGATGTCGATGAGGGCCGGGGTGCCGTTGTTGTAAGTTTTGCTGACGTGGCTGAGCGCGACGATGGGGGCGGGCGGGGTGAATGGTTCGCGGCTATCGGCAGGGTGCGCTGCTGCGTCGAATGAGTCGGTGGCAGGGTGCTGGGTAGGCTGCTGAATGGGTGGGGCTGCAGCAATGGTTGCAGCTTGTGCTTTGCCGTTGGCGTTGCCTCTGGGAAAAGGGATCGAAATCATGAGGACGATAGATAAGGAGCTTGCGGGCAGCAGTTGTGGCACCGTGCCTAAGATTCCCTAAATCATCATTCGTTGATTATGCACCTGTAAAAAAGGATGAATTTTCGGCTAGCTGTGCTTAATTGGGGGTGCTTAATCAGGGGCTAGCTAAACCACTGGTTGATCAGCTGATCCATTTCGCCGCTGGCTTTGATGTCGGTGAGGGCAATGTTGATGTCTTTGCGGAGGGGGGAGTTTTTGGGGAGTGCGATCGCGCTGCCGGTCGCTTCTTCGCTGGGGATGATATTGCCTTTGAAATCGGGATAGCGGCGCAGGTAGGTGCTAGCAACGGTGGCTTCTACGATGGCCCCTTCGACGGCTCCGATGTCTAAGGCTTCAAAGACGCCGCCTAGGGTTTCGTAGGGGACGATGTCTAGTCCGGGGATGGATTCTGTCAGCTCGTTTGCGTAGCGGGCCTGAACGCTGTTGGCACGGATGCCGATGGTTTGGTAGCCAAGGTCGCGCGATCGCAAATATCCATCCAAAGAAATCAGCGCGTGCTGACTGCGGTAGTAAATATTCGAAAAATCAACCCGCTGTTTGCGGCTGCGGTTTGGCGCCATCGCTGCCATCACCATATCGACTTCGTCATTTACCAGCGCCGGTATCAGCGCGCCAAATTCCAAATCTACGATTGTGAGCTGGCGGTCCAACCGCTCGGCAATCATCTTGGCCAAGTCGATATCAAAGCCCACAATGTTTTGAGTTGGCCCCTCTTCTCCGGCTGTATCGTTTGCAGAAGTAAGCGCTGCGGTCTCCACAATCTGCTGGTAGGGCGGATAGTTTGGCGCAGTTGCCATGACCAGGGTTTTGTTGTTGCGAACGACGTTGACCAAAGGGTCTTCGGCGGTGCTGGTGTCTGCGCTTTGTCCGGCAGTCGGTACAGTCGTGGCGCGACAGCTCGCACCCGCCAAAGACATCGCCAATCCTGTCAAAAACCAACGCCGCTTCATGTGCTTCTGCTGTCCTAATGTATGGGCTAAGTCCTATCTATTAACTGTACTATCACCGCTAGATTCCGCTTCTGTAGGGCTTAGCTCTACGGTTCGGCTGTCTGACCAGCTTGCTCCCGCGTAAACCGATACCAGGTAGAGGCCCAAACAAAGTGGGGTAGTGCCATCATGCGTCGCCATCGCCAGGGCTCTTGGTAAAGGCGATACAGCCACTCCAAGTGAATGTTGCGCATCCATAGCGGCGCACGTTCTTTGGCTCCAGACCAAATATCGTAGCTACCGCCGACGCCTATCCAGACGGCATTGGGGCAGAGGTGCCGGTGCTGGGCAATCCAAAATTCTTGGCGAGGCACTCCTAAGCCGACGAAGATAACGTCGGGCTGTTCCTGCTTGAGTCGCTCTAGAAAGGCATCTAGCTCCGCGCCTTTTGCATAGCCGTGCTGCACAATGATCAGATTTAGGTGGGGCGATCGCGCTTTCCAGGCGGTGGCCGCTGCTGCAATCACCTCGGGCTTACCCCCGTAGAAAGCGACCTTTTGCCCAGCATCTAAGCTCTCTAGCAAATCAGCCGCGAGTTCGATACCCGGGTAGCGCTGAATAGCCTGTTGCTTTAGCAGCCGAAAATACAGCTCAATACCCGAGCCATCGGGGGCGACGAGATCAGCTTTCTGAATGAACTGGCTGAGCTGCTCGTTTTCCTGCGCTTGCATGCACATTTCAGCATTGAGGGTGACCACGTGGGTGCCCTGATGGCGAGCGATTCGCTGGTTGAGCCAGGTAACGTAGCCTTGGCTCTGGTGCACAGGTAGCCCCATCACCGACAGCGTTTGTAATGTTTCAGCTTGTTCAGCAACCACGGTACTGCCGTCCCCTCTGTTCTCTCTTGACATGCCGCCTAGTAGTCGGTTTCTTCTTCGTATTCCATCACTTTTTTCTTTGGAATATTGAGGGGCTTGGCCTCAATGAGCTCTTCTTCTTTATTCGGCTCGTCCCAGATATCGCCGGTAACATCGACATCTTCTACGGGTAGGTCAACCACTGGCTCTGGCGGTGCGGGTTTGGGGTTTGGCTGAGACCGTCTTTGTGGGGGCTGCTGGCTCTGCTGCTGGGGTGGGGCTTCTTCTCGCCAGCGCTCTTCAACGGCGGGTCTGCGGCCCTGCTCGCGGCGGGTTTCATTTTTGATGCCTGATGGTAGCTGGTTTGCTGCTGAGACAGGCATGACATAGCCATCGCTCAGGCCTCTTTCCCAGGGAGGGGTGCCGAGTCCTAGCCGTTCTAGCAAGCCTACGCTGAGCTGCACCAGCTTCTCTTCGCTGCCTTCGAACACAATGATGCGATCTGGGCCGGTGCTGACAATTTCTTCGACGGGTAGCTCGTAGGTGCTAACGACCTGGTCTGGAATTTGGGGTAAGCCTAGGGACGCAACCACCAGCGTTTCTAGCTTGCCAGTGATGACATCAAACTTGAAGCCGCGCACTCGGCCTAGCACTTCGCCAGATTCAGTAATGACTTCGCTATTGACGAGGCTGCTGAAGGGACTGATATTGATTTCGCCGTCGAGGACGGTGTCGTCATCTACTAATATGACATCGCCCATCTGGCGAATGTCTGTCAGGAGCATCACCTTTTCATTGTTGGCGATGACTTTGGAGAGCATATTTTCCTGCAGGCCGACGGCGATTACCTCTAGGCGGTCCATATCGACCCATAGCTGACTGATGACGCCAAGGCGACGACCCGTGTTGCGGGTGATGACCTGGGTGCCTACGATGTCAGCGCGGAGTCGGCTTTGTTCAAAAGTCATGGCGATTTAGACGTTGCCTCGGAGGGTGCTGTAGAGAAGTTTTTTGGGCGTGCAGCAGCTTGAGGGACTATACCCTATTAGGTGTCCATTGTATCGAATCGGTATCGCTTTGCTGGAGCGGAATGCCGAACTAAGGCGTGGGATGAGCGTGGAAATGTTACTGGCAAATGGCACTGGCAAAAGCGCTAGGTTGCCTTGGCCAGATTGATGCCTAGGACCTGGGTGTAGGCGCCTCTTGCCTGGGTGACCCCGATGGTCCGCTCGGCGGCTTCGATCATGGGTCGGCGCAGGCTAACGACGATGAACTGGGCGAGCTGGGCCTGCTGCTGGATCATTTTGGACAGGCGCTCGACGTTGGCACCATCGAGGAACATGTCGACTTCGTCGAAGGCGTAGAAGGGCGAGGGGCGATAGCGCTGTAGCGCGAAGATAAAGCTGAGGGCGGTGAGGGATTTTTCACCCCCGGACATGGAGGCCAGGCGACGTACGGGCTTGCCTTTGGGGTGGGCGACGAGGGTGAGACCGCCGTTGAAGGGGTCGCTGGCATCGTCGAGCTGCAGGTGGCCGTCGCCGTCGGAGAGTTCGGCAAAGATGGTTTGAAAGTTGGTATTGACGGCGTCGAAGGCTTCGCGGAAGGCTTCTTTGCGTAGGGTGGTGAAGTTTTCGATGCGCAGCAGTAGCTCGGTGCGCTCTTCTTCGAGGGTGGTGAGCTTTTCGGTGAGTTCTTCGAGGCGCTCTAGGGTTCTTTCGTATTCTTCTAGGGCGAGCATGTTCACAGGCTCTAGGGCTTCGAGCCTGCGCTGCAGAGACTTGAGAGATTTGTTGAGATCTTCGAGGGTGAGGTCTTCGGGGATTTCGGGAAGGGGGTCGGGCAGCTCTTGGGCTTTTTGCTCGATGGTTTGCTGTAGGGCTTGAAGCTGCTGCTGACGTAGGGTTTGCGTTTCTTGCAGCTTTTGTAGCTGCCATTGATTTTGCTGCTGTTGGTTTTGTTCGGTTTTGTACTGGCGCTCTACGGTATCTCGGGCGGTTTTTTCTTGCTTGAGCTTGTCGTCGAGGATGGCGATCGCTTGCTGAGTTTGGGCGATCGCTTCTTTTAAAATTTGCTGCTGCTGAGCGATTTCGCTCTGCTGATTAATCTGCTGCTGCTGGCTTTGGCGCAGGGCGGTAATTTGCTCATTGCCCAGCTGCATTTTTTCCTGCAGTCGCTGCTGCTGTGCGGCGAGGTCTTGCTGCTGCTTTTCGGCGTCGCGTAGCCGCTGCTGCTGCTCGTTGAGCCGGGTTTCGTAGGTGCGTACGGCGCTCTGGGCGGCCTGCCACTCGCTGTGGGTTTGAGACTCTTCTAGGGCGGAGAGTTCGGTGCGCTTCTCGGTGAGGGCTTGTTCGCGTAGGGGGAGCGCGGTCTCTAGCTCGGCCAGTCGCTTTTGGGCGTTGGCATATTCTGTGTCTGCCTGGTCTAGCTGGGCTTTGGCCTGGCCAATGCGCTGCTCTATGCCCTGGCGGAGGCTAGCGGCCTGGGTGGCTTTGAGTTCGGCTTCGCGGTGGTGCTGGCGGGCTTCGATTAGCGCTTTGGATTTGTTTTTGGCTTTTAGGGTGAGCTGGTTTACCTTTTGTTCGCAGTGAATGAGGATGGTGCTGATTTCGGCGAGGCGATCGCGCAGGGCTTTTGCCTCTTGCGATTCACCGGCGGCGACTGTGCCAAAGTGGAGCCGCCCGCGCTTGCGCAGGCTGCCACCGGTCATGGCACCACTCGCTTCTAAGATTTCACCGTCGAGGGTGACGATGCGATATTTGCCCATGTTGCGCCGGGCCTCGGCGAGGCTCTCGAACACAACGGTGCTGCCAAAGACAAAGGCGAAGACATCGGCGTACCGGTCATCGCAGGTGATGAGGTTGACGGCGTAGTCGATGAAGCCGTCGGGCCGGTTCCACTTATCGACGGGCTTGAAGTTGGGAACGCGAATCTTATTGAGCGGGAGGAAGGTGGCGCGTCCGGCTCGCTGCTGCTTGAGCAGATCGATGGCCCGGGCACCTACTCGGTCATCTTCGACCACCATGAAGCCCATGCGCCCACCTGCGGCGATTTCTAGGGCGAGCTGATAGGTGGCATCTACCTGGCCTAGCTCGGCCACAATGCCGCACAGCCCTTTGATGCCGCTGCGCTTGAGCACTTCTGTGGCCTGGGTGCCCTGGGATTCTTTGATGGCTTGCTCTTGGGCTTCTAGCTTGTCGAGGTCGCGCTGCTTGTCTCGCTGTTCTTGCAGCAGTCGGTTCAGGGTTTGGGTCTGGGTTTGTAGCTCGGCTTCAATCTCGGCGACTGACTGGGCTAGGGTTTGGATTTGGGTTTCGGAGGCACTCAGCTGGCTGGCACCAGCGTCTGAATTTTCTGGGCGGTCTGCCTGACCAAGCGCTGTTGCAGACAGCTCGGTTTCTAGCGCTGCTAGGGCTTCTCGCTGCGATGACATCTGGGTGTCTAGCTGGGCGAGGCGCTCTTGCAGGCGGACCTGCTCGGCGCGCTGGGGGGCCAGTTCGTCTTGGATGGCTTCTATTTGTTTGCGCAGGTCTGTTTGCTGCTGAACCCAGGCTTGGGATTTACCGGCGATCGCATGGGTTTCTTCGCGTTTGGCTTCGAGCTGTGCGATCGCGTTATCCCGTTCTTGCTTGATTTGGGTAAGCGATGCTTCGGTGAGCGTTTTTAACTGTTGGCCAACGGCTGCTAGGTCGCTCTCTTGGGTTTGCAGGCCAGACTGCAGACCGCCTAGCTGTTCGGCGATGTCGCGCGTACTGGTGGCTAGCGCTGTCTCTTGCCGTTCTAGCTGCCGCAGCTCGGCTTCTTGAGTGGCGAGCTTGGCCTGCAGGGCCAGATACTCTTCTTCTCCGAGGGCTTTGACCTGGGCGTTGAGAATGGCCAGCTCGGCGGCGGTTTTTTCCATCTGCGCGGTGAGCGCGGCGATCTTTTGCTCGATTTCTTCGCCTTCTGCCTGGCCTGCGGTAATTTGGGCGGCGAGCTGTTCGGCCCGCTGCTGTTCGGCGCGCCACTGCAGGACGCCTTCCCACTTTTGCTTTTCTTGCAGGGTAGCTTTGAGCTGCTTGTACTTTTCGGCCTTTTTGCGGTCTTGGTCGAGGCGCTCTAGCTGGTCTGTTAGCTCTGTTTCAACGATGCGGAAACGCTCTTCTCGCTCTTTGACAACGTCTAGCTTAGATTTTGCCTGGTTGATTTTGCGGTCAAACGAGGCGACGCCTGCCAGCTCATCGATAATTTCTCGCCGCTCACGGGCGTTCATAGAAATAATGCTGGTAACGTCTCCCTGCAAAACGACGTTGTAGCCCTCTGGATAGATGCGGAAGCGCTGCAGCTGTTCGTGCAGCTGATTGAGCGTGCAGGGCTCTCCATTGATGTAGTAGTTCGAGGTGTAGGTGCCTTGGGCGGTGACTCTTAACCTGCGGGTGACTTTCCACTCATGGATTGTAGGCGCATGTCCGTTCTGTGAGTGGCCGTTTTCGGTGTGACCGTTCTGGGTACTGCCATTCTGGGTGTGGCCATTGCCGTTGCCATTGCCGCTGCCATTGCCGTTGCTGTGATGTTGCGCTTTGATAGCGGCTAACTCATTCGGTTCTAGCTCTAGGGGCTGGAAGTCCCCGGCTGTGTCAGAGTCTACGGTTGCGATGGGTGCGATCATGCTGCCCGCAACAGCATGATCCTCAGATTCACCCTCTTGAGAGTCATCACTTTCAGACGCATCACTTTCAGAGGCATCTATCGTGGCAGAAGGGCTAGCTTCGTCGTCTTCCTCGTTTTTAATCAGCCGATCTGCGACGTCGGTAATGTCAAACGTGGCGGTCACCGTCGTCTCGACGGTGGCACGGCGCTTGGCCTGATTTTGATTCACCAAGTCGGGCAGGCGCTCGGCGCGCATGCCGCGGGAGCTAGCCAGCCCAAGACAAAACAATAGGGAATCTAGGATGTTCGACTTGCCAGAACCATTGGGGCCGGAGATGACCGTAAAGCCTGGTAGCAGAGGAACATCGGTAGACCCTCCGAAGGATTTAAAATTTGAAAGTTCAACTCTTTTTACGTGCACGCATGCGGCGCACTTCTTAGTGCGTACGTGTGTACTGCTTTCAAGATAACACTCCAAATGTGGAGGAATCAGATTGGATAAGTCGTATTCTTAACAAAGAATGGCGCAAAAATCATCCTTTAATTCCCCGAAGTCTTAAATCTTGTTTTTTCCTCAGAAGATGAAAAATGCTGTTTTCGTTGTTCCACTAAGCCTGATTTCGCGCAGGATGGGTCTTATACCGGTCTAGTTTTGTAGGTTGGTTTGGTCTTGTGAGTGCCCTTGTTGAGCTGGATTTTTTTGTGTCTTTTTCTAACGCTTCTGTGTCGATGTTTCCAGGGCCCGCAATTTTAGGGTTTGACCCGGGGCGTGAAAAGTGCGGTATGGCGGTGGTGGGCTTAGACCGGGCGCTACATGAGCATCAGGTGGTGCCAGTGTCGGCGGTTGAAAGCACTATTCAAGAATGGCGATCGCAGTACTCTATTTCTTCGATTGTGATGGGCGACCAGACGGGGGCCAAACGCTGGCGGCAAGAGCTGAGCAATTTGCCCAATGCGCCTAGGATAACGCTGGTGGATGAGCGGTATAGCTCACTGGAAGCGCGCGATCGCTACTGGGAAATGTATCCACCCAAGGGCATTAGTAAGCTGCTCCCCCAGAGCCTGCGCAGTATTCCTCGCCCCATTGACGATATTGTGGCCATCTTGCTGGTAGAGCGATACCTAAAGCGGCTCTCCGGCGAAGACTAGTACAGCGTCACACTCACAGCTTGGCTCACAGCTCGGCCCGAATCGTAAACGAATAATCTCCCCCTGGTTCAAGCTGGTAGTCAAACTGCTCTAGAAACCGTCCGAGGGGCTCTTGGATGAGCGCTCTCCCCAAGGAAGGCTCGACGGCTAGCTGACCTGCTCGAAAGCGCCAGCAAAACTGCCAGGCAAATTCGTTGGCACTGACATCGCCCTCGATGGTGCCTGTTTGCCAAGATTGATTGGTGATGCGGACATAGGCTGTGGTGGCAGGAAGTTTGAAGCTAGAACTCACGCGGACTTTGTACTCTTGAATTGACGACTTGATGAACGGTTCGGATGGATGACGAGTTCGATGGCAGTTTGACAGTTTGGCAGTTTGACAGTGTAGATAGCGGGGGCGCTAGACACGATCGGTCTACACCACCGCTCCAAATAAACCCACCTCTATCTTTTATAGAGGGTTAGGCGATGTATTTCATCTGCTATCTGCACATTGAGATTGAGGAAGACGCTGCCGAGGTATGGGTGGCTCAAAGCAGACCTCATGCTGAGGCCTCTATTCAAGGTATCGCCAAAGACGGTAGCCTAGAAGCTAACTCGTATACCTTCTCAAGGACTCACCGTGCCTAAGGTTGGCATCATTTACAACGATATTAAGCCTGTGGCGGCAACAGCCGCTAAGCAGCTGGGTGAGCGGCTGAATGCGATGGCGTATCAAGTCTGCCTGACAACTGGCATTGCAGGCATTTTGGGATATTCACAGCCGGGGAAGCCGGTTTGCCATACGCCGGTCAGTAGCTTAGTGCCACCGGGCTTTGATCATGATATGGACTTTGCGGTTGTCTTTGGGGGAGATGGGACGGTGCTGTCTGCCTTTCGGCAGATTGCGCCCAAGGGCATTCCGCTGCTGGCGGTAAATACCGGCCATATGGGATTTTTGACCGAGCTCTATCTCAATCAGCTGAATGATGCGATAGATCGGGTGCTGGCAGGCAACTGCCACCTAGAAGAGCGGGCGATGGTGATGGTGAAGCTGTATAGCCACGGCCAGCTGATGTGGGAGGCGCTCTGCCTCAATGAGCTGGTGATGCAGCGGCAGCCACTGACGAGCATGTGTCATTTTGAAGTGCAGATCGGTGAGCATGCGCCGGTGGATATCGCGGCAGATGGCATTATTATCTCGACGCCTACGGGGTCGACGGCCTATTCGCTCTCGGCGGGAGGGCCGGTGATTGCGCCTGGGGTGTCGGTGCTGCAGCTGATTCCGATCTGTCCTCATTCGTTAGCATCTCGGGGTCTGGTGTTTCCAGATTCGGAGCCGGTGATGATTACCTCGGCAAATCCGGAGCCGCTGGTGATGGTGGTCGATGGCAATGCTGGTTGCTATGTGGAGCCAACTGACCGGGTGTGTTTGGAGCGATCGCCCTACAGTGCGAAGTTTATTCGTCTTAAGCCGCCCGAATTTTTCCGAGTGCTCAGAGAAAAGCTGGGGTGGGGACTGCCCCATATTGCAAAGCCGACGTCGGTAGAGCTACCCTAGGCGGCATAATGCTTGTTTTAAGCGTCTTTTCAGTGCCGCTATGAGCCTGCCCCCTGCTTCGTCCGATTCGCAGCCTCAGACGCCATCGTCCTCACAGCGTCCTTCTGGGCCCCCTGCTCAGCCTGCTTCTCCCGCTTCGGAGCCACCTTTTGCTACCCCCCATTCGCCACCTGTGCTGATTGTGGAGAGCGATGCGCGCTTGGCCCATGAGATGGGTGTAGACTTGCACGAGGCGGGCTACACTCCCCTGGAGGTACATGGGCTACGGGCTGGGCTGAGGCAGGCCCGTGCCAGTGCGCCCTCGCTGATTGTGGTGGCCCGGCGACTGGCTGAGGAGTCAGGGCTAGACCTATGCCGTCAGCTGCGAGCTGAGCAAAATCGTGTGCCGATTTTGCTGATGATGGTGCACGATGAGCTGAGCGATCGCATTAACTGCTTGGACGCTGGCGCAGACGATTATTTTTTGGCACCCTACCGCAGTGATGATTTTATAAAGCTCGTGAATACTTATCTGAAGCCGAATTTGGCCAGTGGTGAGCAGCTGCGGTTTGCCGATTTGGTGCTGGATTTAACCCAGCGTCACGTCTTGCGCAATGGCCGGGTCATTGAGCTGACCATGAAGGAATTTGAGCTGCTGAAGTACCTTATGGAGCATCCTCGGGAAGTCTTAACCCGCAAGCAAATTTTAGAGAGCGTGTGGGGGTACGACTTTATTGGCGAATCTAATGTGATTGAGGTGTATATTCGCTATCTGCGGCTAAAAATAGACGCCGAGAATGAAAAACGCCTAATTCAAACGGTTCGCAGTGTGGGCTACGTGCTCAGAGAGAATTGAGCGAATTGAGAACTGAGCTAGTCGAGCACTGAAGGTTTTTATTACGGATTGAAGGTTTGTCTATGGCCGTTGCTTTTTGGATAGGCGATTGGGCTCGTCGGTTGGGAATATCTTGCGTGCTGTGTGCGGCGCTAGTGGGCTGCTCTATGCCGGATGGTCCTAACCCGGACGACCCCGATAGGACGGCAGAGGCACCGCCGCCTGAAATTACTTTGAATGGTCCTGGCCAGCTTTTGCCTATCACCGCTATGGCGACGATTAGAAGTGAGCAGTTTGAGCTGGAGGTAGCTGAGACGCCTTCTCAGCAGTCGCTGGGCCTGATGTTTCGTTCGGCTTTGCCCAGCAATCGCGGCATGCTGTTCCCCTTTGGTGCGCCTCGTCGGGCGAGTTTTTGGATGAAGGATGTGCCAGTACCGCTCGATATGGTGTTTATCCGAGCGTCCGAAGTGGTTGCGATCGCAGCGGAAGTGCCCCCTTGCCCCGCCTTGCCCTGCCCGTCTTATGGGCCAGACGCTGAGCTGGTAGATCAGGTGCTAGAACTCCGTAGCGGACGTGCGGCTGAGCTGGGCCTACAGCCGGGCGACCGCATTGAGATTCAGATGCTGGCTGACCCGTCGTCGTCCGTGCTTGACTGAAGCCGGACTGAAGCTCGCCTGAAGCCAAATCGTCTGATTCTAAAGAAAAGCTTAAAGACGGAGTGACGATGGATTGTTCTGGGCAATTTACCGTAGAATCACTTAATTCTTGATCGATTTTTTGTTCGTCTTAACAGACGGTATTTGCGTACGATAGTACTGAGGGGTCTGCCTGAAGCGCCTTACCCAATCATTCCGTGATTCGTTAAACAGCCTTTTTCCTGTGTTGACTGATAACAGCTTTATCGTTTTGGCCTTGTTTTATTTAATCTACGTATAGAAATTGATGGTACCCAGCGACTACACGAAACTCATTCGCTTTTTGCAAGATGAGTTGTCTATTCCACCGACCTCCATAAATCAGGCCCTGCAACAGTGCAAGGACGATCCAGGGCCGCTGCCGATGGTGCTTTGGCAGCAAGGTGTGCTGAGCCTGCAGCAGCTGGAGAGAATTTTTGATTGGATGGAAATGGCCTAAGAGGAGAAGGATTCTGCCTTTCATCAGACTGTGATGGCAGAAATGACGACGTCCTCAAGCTGGGATTGGCTGCGTAAACGGGCAATCTCTGATTCGACTGTGGCGGTGGTGCCTGTGAGTAGTAGTAGCCGGTAGCGGTCGGTTTGGCAGATCTTTTCGATGTGTAGCTGTTGATGGTTGAGGCTGAGGTCGGTGTCTAGGGTGACTTTGGCGATGGCGATCGCCCGCAGTCTCTCGTCTTCGTAGGTGTAGGCTTTTACTTTGAGAATGTTGGGGAGGCGCTGGAGCGATCGCTTCAGCAGGGCCTGCTTTTCCGGCGTTGCCCGAAAGCTAAACAGCAGCCGACCGTCTTCAACGGTGGTGGTATCGATGCCGCTACCAAGAATGCCTTCTAGCGAGACGCCGCGATTGGAGAAGACGGCGGCGGCGGCGGTGAGCGTGCCGGGTTGATTGAGGGCTTGAACGACAAACATCCATCGCTGGGTCTCTGCTTTTGATTCACCCACGGGCGAGGTCCTCCTTGAGTCTTCGATTGAGCTGCTCAGCGGTTTGCTGGAGCATTTCGGCTTCTTCTGCCCATAGCTGCATGCCCACTACCCGGCTCCAGCCGGACGGCCCCGCTACGATGGGTACTCCCAAGGGCGTACGAATATCGTAAAACTCACCCGCTAGCTGTACTTGGCCAGAGATGACAATTTCTCGCCCCTGCAGCAGATTTTGTACCAGATCGACGGTGACATTGGCGGTTGCAGCAATGGTCTTGGCCCCAGACATGTGGGTGACAAAGGGCTTGAGCAGGACGCGGAGGTCTGGGGCGAGGCTGTCGACATATCGGTAGGCTTCGGGGATGCTGTTGGTTTTTATCAGGGCGATGACGGCTTTTTGATGGTGTGCGATCGCGCTTGGAAAGTCTTGAACAGAGCGCCCCTGCAGGAGTCTGCGCCGGGTTTCTCTCAGCTCTTCGGAGGTCATGCCGTGAATCTTAAGGCTGCTCCACAGGGGCACCATGCCCTCACCGTGCTCACCGACGACAAATCCCTGGACGAGCTGCCTGCGAATGCCAAGGTCGGCGGCAATCTCTCGGCGAAAACGCAATGTGTCAGAGTAGGCGCCAACTCCGATCACCCGGTGCCGCCCGAGGTGACGGCTGAAGACTTCGACGGCCAGTTCTACAGGGTTTGTGACGATGATGACAACTTCGTGGCCGTAGCTGTAAGTGGCGAGCGATCGCGCGTAGGTTTCAAAAATAGGCAGATTAGTTTCAGCCAGCTCGGCCCGTGACGTCACCTCACCCCCCACCGTAGCCCCAGCCGCCATCACAATCACATCAGCGACAATCTCCTCCGGCTGCAGCGCCACATCAAAAATCGGCGCTTTCTCAGCATAGGCATCGCTCAAGTCGCTACACAGCCCATATAGAATCTGACTGCTACGGCCCTCTTTTCGCCCGACTAGCTGCAATCGCTCAGTCGGCGCCAAAACGCCTAAAACAACCAGCTGTGCAACAATTTCACGTCCACAGTCACCACTTGCCCCGATTATGGAGACATCCATGAGACCCTCTGATTCGTACCCTAGTTTAGTAAAGCACGATGCGCTTGGAGAGGCCTAACGTTGTCTGAACCTTTGGTAACGGCTTCCGACTGCCTGCTTAATGGCTAAAAAAATAAAAGGTGGGATGGTGCTGGCATATCGTTGCCATAGTCTGCGGGGCTCTTGGCGAAGTCTATACAGCCACTCTAATCCCAGGCGACGCACAAAGTTAGGTGCTCTCTTTTTCTGACCTGCAAAAACAGGAAATGCTCCACCTAGGCCGATCATCACGCCGTTAATTCTGTTCTTGTGTGCACTCATCCAGCGCTCTTGCTTCGGACAGCCCAAAGATACTAAAACGATGCCTGCTTTGCTAGCGTTAATCTGTTTTACCAGAGCTCTATCTTCTTCCTCACTCATTTGTCGAAAGGGGAAATTCGCAAAGCCTGCAACTTTTACCTCTGGAAACTCGGTTTTGATTCTATGCTCAATTTGAGAAAGAACATCTGGTGTCGAACCCACAAAAAACAAGCTAACAGGTCTCTCCCTAGACTTTTCACAAAGGCCAAGAAAGAGATCCATTCCCGCAACTCTGTCCTGGCGCTTGAGCTGTAGCCAGCTGACCATCCAAGCCAACGGCATCCCATCAGGTGTTAGCATATCCGCCCTCTTGAGAACCCGAGAGAAATCTCTGTGCCAACGTCCTTCCATAAGCATATGCACATTCGCAACACAAACAACCTTGCTCAAGTGGCTGTCAGCCCACTGCAAAATCTGTTCTATATGTTCTTCAAGAGATAGTGTGCAAATCGAAAACCCTATAACATCTTGCACTTGATGGCTGAGGAAAGTGCTCTGTCGATTTGTAGAAATGGTTCCCGGGGTTTGAGAGGATACCATGACAAAAATTAAACCTCAAGGACAACGAAAACAAGTTAGAAAACAGCGGTTACACACTTTTGAAGAAAAGGGTGTAGTAGAACAAGAAATAACAAACCCTATTTGAAAGGTGTCAAAAGCTTGTTGCACTAATTGATTTGAGAGAATATGAAATGAGAAAGACTTGGTAGATAAATCTTCCCGCGCGTATTTACAGCGGGGTGGTATGCAGCAGTCAAACAAAGAGTGAATGACTGTGAAAAAATAGAAGGCGGTTAGATGATTATCACCAACTTTTTCGCTCGCATCCAAAACCGAGCCACGCTGAACGCAGTGCTAGAGTGAGGAAATTCAACAGTATTGAGATCACAGAAGAAGGACGCAGCGTACTGCGGTTTCTTTACCCTATCTGCGATTGTCTACAGGCTCTGTGATAGAGCTATGCTGTCTGGGCTATGAATTTTTTCTCTGTCCAGGCCGTAACACTTTTATGTATTCGATTTGTAGATTGGAACTCTGATAGAAACTGTGCAAAAGCTTGAACCCTTGCCACTTTCTGGCAGATGATCCAATGCTTGGTAGATGAATAATATTTCGGTAGATACTTACTGCTATTAAGCATTTAACAGTAAAGATGTGATTAGATAGAGTCGATTGACTACACGTGAGTAAGCAAAACAAAGATTGTTCTAAATATCTGTATAGTTGCGCACAAGAGCCCATCACTCGCGTTATTGATATGAACAGTCGGAAAGAGATAATTCAGTTGAGAAAAGCTTCCGGTAGAGCACCTTGCAATGTCTAGCTATACTGAGACTTTTTACACCCAGAACCAACGTTCTCTAAACAACAGAGACGTCATTCCCTGCTAGTAAACAATACATTAGATACTTCCCTCGAACAGAGTTATATCAACTTAATTTTATTCAAGTCCATACACCTTTGCGAGTTCTTCATATGTTTGGCGTAGAGGCACTCGATAGCTGATTCGGAAGATACGGCAGTATTTTAGCAATGCACACCCTTCGTTTATGAAACTAACATGAATTAATCAGAAATTGTCAATTTATTTTTTGGCCTCTTACTGATTTGCGATTCGTTGGTTGCATAACTAAAGTACAGGGATATCTACGACTCACCAAAAGAAGTCTTTCTTTATTAGCCTTGCAAAAGTCATGTGTCGATCATGAATAAGCTGACTATATTAAGTCGCAATAATTGAACTTAGCCTTGGTACTTCTGCAACTATGTTATCTACCCAGCTACTAAATAGATTGTTCACATTGCGTTCTGCCGCTTTATGTTTTGGCTTGCTATTGGTTTGGCACACTTCGCCTGCGCAGGCTGCCTTACCGACATTGCCACCAGCTTCGCCCCCAGCACCTACTACAGAGTCGTCCCCGCCTGTAGAAACCCTCTACACTCTGGGGACTGGGGACGTTGTTAGGATTGATATTTTTCGGGTTCCTCAGTACAGCGGTGAAAGCCAGGTGCTAGTGGGAGGAATGCTGAACTTACCTCTGGTTGGGAGCGTTAATGTAGAGGGGCTAACGATTGCGGAAGCGACGGCGCTCATGTCTGACCGCTACGGCGCGTACTTGAGGCGACCGCTTTTAACGGTGAGTTTGGTCAGAAGTCGGCCTTTGCAAATTGGCATTGCTGGAGAGGTGAATCGCCCAGGGTCTTACGCTCTCAATAGAGAGGGTACTTCGCCACCCCGATTGACTCAGCTGCTAGAAGCTTCTGGCGGAACGACTCAGGCTGCAGATGTTCGCCAAGTTCGGGTTCAAAGACCCCGTAAAGATGGGTCGTATGAACAGTTTCAAGTTGATTTGTGGCAGCTATTACGAACTGGGGACCAAACGCAGGATGTGACACTGCGTGATGGTGACTCTGTCTTTATTCCAACTGCGGCGGTCCCCATTGAGGAAGCTCCTTTGCTGGCAGATGCGAGCTTTGCAGGTAGTGTTTCTCAGCCTATTAATATCGCGATTGTAGGAGAAGTTTATCGCCCGGGTCCTTACACGCTGCAGGGCGGCCGGGCCCGCACGGGAGATGCGGGGGTGCCGGGGTCATCCGGGGGAGCGAACAGCCCTACAACAGTTACCCGTGCACTGCAAGTTGCAGGAGGCATTAAACCTGAAGCTGACATTCGCCGGGTTCAAGTGGTTCGTTCTACAAGGGCAGGTATTCCTCAAGTTTTGGATGTTGATCTGTGGCGGCTTCTAGAATCGGGGGATCTGTCTCAGGATGCGATTCTGCAGGGGGGAGATACGGTGTTTGTGCCGACGGCTACAGCGGTCGATCCAGAAGTTGTTCCGGAGCTGGCCGCGGCTAGCTTTGCACCCAATACGATAGAAGTGAATGTCGTTGGTGAGACGGAGCGCACTGGCAGGCTGGAGCTGGCACCAGATACGTCTTTGAGTCAGGCAATTTTGGCGGCGGGTGGATTTAACAACCGGGCAAATGAGGTGGAGGCAGAGTTGATTCGTCTCAATCCGGATGGGTCGGTAAGTCGCCGTACCATTGAGGTTGATTTTGCTCAGGCTATTAATGAAGAGAACAATCCACTGCTGCGTAATAACGATGTGGTGGTGGTGAATCCATCTGCGATCGCTAACATTGACGACACGGTGGGCGCATTCTTAGGGCCAGTTGGCCGGATTATTCGGAACATTTTCTTCCCGCTCAATATATTTGGAATTTTGGACTGAGTAGCGCCTTATGAAAACAGAGACAACTTTAACAGTACCGATGTCTGCACCCATCGCATCCGTTGCGCTGCCTGAAGAGGAAGAGGGCGGGCTAAACTTTGGGGCGCTGCTGAACACGCTTCGGCGAAAGTGGTGGCTGATTGTGGGTACAACGATCGCAACAACTGCTTTGGCAGGTGCGAAGGTGTTGACGGATACGCCGGTTTATAGCGGTCAGTTTGAAATATTGGTGCAGGAGCAAAGTACTGAAGTAGAAGTTATTTCCGACGTTCCAGATACTTTGACCACGCGTTCTGTAGAAACCTTAGATGGCGATTTGCTGAAGCTTTTGAGAAGTCCGGCAGTACTACAGCCGGTGGTTGATGGAATGCGCGATCGCGTTCCAAGTTTTTGTGGCTCCCTTTCGCCTGGACAATCTACGTCAAGTAACTACGATCCCTGCTACCGGCAGGTGGCAAGTCGGCTATCGGTCAAGAGTGCTGGCAAAGACTCTCAGATTATTCAGGCTGGTTTTCAGCATCCGGACCCGCAGATAGTCGCAATTGCGCTCAATCAAGTCTCTCAAGCTTACCTTGAGTATAGTCTGGCCTCTAAGCAGGCTGATATTCAACGAGGGCTTGATTTTGTTGAGCAAAAGCTGCCAGACCTGCGGGCTAAAGTAAATACTTGGCAAAGCCGTCTTCAGTCGCTAAGACTGGGCAACAACATTATTGATCCTGGCTCACGTGGCAGTCAGCTAGCTGGTCAAGTGAGTAGCTTTTCTCAGAATCTACTAGAAGTTCAGTCCCAGCTGAGGCAAACACGGGAGATATATGATGCTCTTCGGCAACAAGCCGGTAGAACTGTTCAAGAACAAGCAACTTCCTCCGCGCTGAACCAGAATCCTCGTTATCAATCCTTGTTAAATAGTTTGCTAGAGCTAGACTCTCAAATTGCTGAAGCGTCTACTCTCTATCTTGAAACAAGCCCAGATATGGAGGTATTGCTTGAGCAGCGGGAGAACTTGCTAGTACTCCTGGCGCAGCAGGGAGCTCAGTCTCAGAGGGAAGTTATCAACCAGATTAAGGAGCTAGAGACCCAGGAACAATCTATTCAACAAACACTTCGAGAGCTCAACGCCGGTGTCGATGAGCTCTCGGGTATTTCCAGGAACTTTACAGATATTGAACGGGAGCTACAGATTGCTACGAACAACCTAAACGAATTTCTCTCGAAGCGTGAGGCATTACAGATTGATGCGGCGCAGCGAGAAGTTCCTTGGGAAATCGTTTCACCGCCGACAGAACCTGTTCCTCAGGCGGAAAGCTTACCTCAAAATTTGCTGCTGGGAGCTATGTTGGGCTTAGTGCTAGGGACAGGGCTCGCTCTGCTCGTAGATCGTTCAGCGGGCGTCATCTATGGTGACGATGCCATTCGCCGCTCAACTCGGCTGCCGATCCTAGCAAGGATTCCCTCTTTGCAGCTCCTCCAAGGGCAAAACATTGAGGAAAGCTATGCCAAATCGCGAGAACTTGTTGAGTCTCGTGTTTCTGGAAGCTCGCAGAATGGTGCGTATTCAGCGATGCCAATTGATAAAAACTTTGCCTACGGGAGCGATCCCTTTTCGGAGGCATTTCGATTGCTGTTGACTAATTTGCGACGATTGAACTTGAGACAGTCTCTAAAGTCTGTGACGGTGAGCTCTGCGATCGCAGGCGAAGGAAAATCCACAGTGGCCATCTATCTTGCTGAGGCCGCTGCGGCGATGGGTCAGCGGGTACTGCTGATAGATGCAGACTTGCGAGACCCGCAGATCCATCAGTACTTAGAGCTATCTAATGAAAAGGGCCTAACAAACCTGTTTTCGGGCGCAACGAATCCAGCCGTTATTCAAAAGCTGACGACGGCTGCCAACGTATATGTGATGTGCGCGGGCTCTAGCCCGTTGGAGCCTTCTCGGGTGCTCGGCTCGAAGGGAATGCGGAAGCTGATGGAGAAAGTCAATCCTCTATTTGATCTGGTTATTTTCGATACGCCGCCATTGTTAGGCCAGTCGGATGCGTATTTGGTGGCGAACCACACAGATGGGCTGCTGCTTGTTACGCAGTCTGGAAGACTGAAGCAGCCACAGCTAGAAAGAACCATGGAGCAGCTACGACTGGCTAATGTCAATGTTCTAGGTGTGGTTTCTAGAGAGAAGTAGTTTCTAGGAAAAAGTAGATCTTATAGTGCCTGCTGACAAGTGTTCTTGCTGCTGAGTATTGGTAGTAGGTGCAAGCTGACCACTAATGCAACAACAGAAGATCTTACTAAATAACCTTCTAAACAGTCTTACATATTCACGTTTCCCTAGAAGGAACAGGAAATTTCTGCAGGAATTTTTATCCGGATTGAGCAGCGATAACAGGTTTTTAATTTAAGGCTGTCTGGCATTCAAAATGCCAATTGTTATTCAGCTTGTTCCTGAAGAGGGCGCTGGGTACTATCGTCGGAGAGTAAGCGGTTGAGCGTTTACTGCTTGTTCTGTAGCCTGATTAATTCTGCCATCATGATTAGTAGCGACGTGTCCCTAGCTTTGGATGCGCATTGAAAATGAGTATTTTAACTGTGAGGACCACTGCTGATACAGGCAGTGGTTCTCTTCGTCATGCGATCGCAACTGCAAAGTCTGGAGACACTATTCGATTCTCCAAACAGCTAGCTGGTAAAACTATCAGGCTCAAAAGCGGTCAGCTGGTTCTCAACAAGAACCTAACTATCGACGGTGGACAAGCACCTGGTCTGACAGTTAGCGGTGAGGACAGGAGCAGAGTCTTTTATTTGGATAGAAAAAGAAAGGCGACGATCAAGAGCTTAACGATCGCCAATGGTAAGACGACGGGCGCAGGGGGCGGCATTGATACTCGCCATGAAAGTGAGATTGTGCTGCAAAATGTGAAACTGCAAAACAATACGTCTGAACTTGGCGGCGGCATGCGCGTTGGGCATTTGGCAAAGGCGACCATTCTCGACAGCAGCTTTACGGGAAATGATGGGACCCTGACCGAAAAATACAAGGGATTTAGCGCTGGGGCGATTGTTCACAATGAGTCGCGGGGGCAGCTAATTGTTAGGAATACGACATTTGAGAACAATAAAGGCTTCATCGGGGGCGCTATTTACAGCTTTAGTAGTGTGTCTTTGGTGGTGGAAGAGTCTACCTTCCTTCGGAATACAGCGACTGCATTGGAAGGTGGGGCTATTTTTACCGATGGCGTCAGCTCTAAGGGATATAATTCTGGCCTTGAGAACGAAGGCAAAATCATTATTCGTCGGAGTCGCTTTGAGGGTAATCGGGCGAAGGCGGCGGGTGGAGCGCTTTACCTGTGGGGTTATACGAAAAACAGAGGCTATGAAGATGACCGCGCGATTGTAGAAGACAGTACATTTTTTGATAACGTTGCAGAGCCTAATGGTAAAGGCAAGGCGAAGGGCGGCGCGCTGTGGGCAAAGATGGGATTGGATATTCGAAATGTGACCTTTGCCAGAAACACAGCGGCTCAGCAGGGCGGAGCAATATGGACGGAGACCGGACTGCCTATCAACATTGCCAACAGTACGTTTTCGGGTAATCGAGCGTTGCAAGATGCGGGCGGAGCGATGTTTTTAAACAACCGCTCTACGCCTGTGAATATTACCAACTCAACTATTGTGTACAACGAAGCGGGCAGAGCAAATGGGGCGCTCTGGTTTGATGGTAGCCACGCTGTCACGCTGAAGAATTCGATTCTGGCGTTTAATACGGCTCAGAAAGATCGCAGACAAGATCAGGTGGGCTATCAGCCGAAGGACGGGGGCGGAAATCTGGAGTTTGCGAGCTCTTCTAGGGCGATGCGAGCTTTTGAGAATGCCATTGTTGCGGATCCTCGCTTGGGGGTGCTGACGCAGGTGAATGGTGACTGGGTGCATCCTTTGCTGGCGGGAAGCCCGGCTGTGAATGCGGGGGTGAGCCAGGGAGCGCCCAGCACTGACCAGCGTGGCGCGAGCAGAGTGGGGCAGGTGGATATTGGCTCCTATGAGTGGCGTAATGTGACTTCGGCGCAGCCAAGCTCACCGATGGAGGGGCCCAAATTTTCTGTGCCTAAGGGTAAGCGGCTGTTGGCTCATCTCAGCTTTGACGAGGAAAAGGGACGGCGAGTGAAAGATCGCTCAGACGGCGGCAAGAACAATTTTGGAATGCTGGCGAATGGGGCTAAACGAGTACAAGGGCCTAGCCAGGGGGCCATCTCTTTAGATGGAGAGAATGACGTTGTAAAACTTAGAAACTCCAGTGACATTAACTTAGGCAAGCATAGTGAACGGACGGTTTCGCTGTGGTTTAAGGCTGACAGGGGAAGTTTTGGCGATAGGAAGCAGGTGATATATGAAGAGGGTGCACAGGTGCGCGGTCTGAATATATACCTAGATGCCGGAAAGCTTTACGTGGGGGGATGGAACAGACCCCAGAGAGAAAGCGGTTGGGCAGGAACCTGGCTAAGTACCGATAATGTCGTGGCAGATGAGTGGCATCGTGTTGATTTGGTACTGGAGGGTGGAACGCAGGTACGCAAAGGTGCTATTCGAGG
>JBCBFY010000045.1:0-35382 GCA_038527325.1 Cyanobacteria bacterium J06614_10 | reverse complement strand
CACCACGAGCATGGCCATGAGGCGCACGACCACAGCAACTGCGACCATGACCATGACCACAGCGCCCATTCTCATTTAGATGTAGACGGCTTTACTTCTATTTCTTTTGACCGAGATCAGCCGTTGGCCATTCGAAAGTTTCAGCATTTTTTAGATAATCAGCTGCCTGCTTCTGTCTTTCGGGCAAAGGGAATTTTGTGGTTTGATGAAAGCCCGAGGCGGCATGTGTTTCATTTGAGTGGTAAGCGCTTTTCTCTGGAAGATGAGGAGTGGGGCGATCGCCCGAAGAAAAACCAGCTGGTGTTGATCGGTCAAAACTTGGATGAAGAGAGCTTGCGATCGCAAATCGAAAGCTGCTTTTGCATTGAGGATACGTCGAAGGGCAAGGGATTTGGGCATTAAGCTAGTCATTTACAGGCTTGCTAACGGCCTGCTATGAGAGTTCTCATTCAGCGGGTGAGTGCATCGCAGGTCACGGTTGGCACAGAAGTGGTGGGTTCGATTGGCAAGGGACTGACTTTGCTAGTGGGTATCGCCCCGACCGACACCGAAGCCGAGCTGCAATGGATGGCCAAAAAATGCTTGACGCTGCGCTTATTTCCAGAGGGGGAAGCGGGTCGCTTTGATCGCTCTGTGACAGACATTGACGGAGAACTGCTAGTCGTTAGCCAGTTCACGCTCTATGGCGATGGACAAAAAGGGCGACGACCTTCTTTTTCGAAGGCCGCGCCGCCAGATCAGGCGGCGCGGCTATACGATGCCTTCATCTGTGAGCTAGAGCAGAGTGGCCTGAAGGTCGAAACGGGAATATTTGGTGCGACGATGCAGGTTTCGATTGAGAACGATGGACCGGTAACGCTGTGGTTGACCCGAGAATCGACGCATTCCACCAGACTGGATTGACTTTACTATTTCTTAAACATTGATTAATGTAATCCAGATGGCGGAATACCTACTTACTTTTTTCTAAACTGCGCTGTTAAGGTTAAAAAGCATTAAGTTGCTGTGACAAAAGCCTCTGTGTGCACTATGTCAGAACGAAATTTAGGCCTCAGCCGCGTTGCGGATCAAGGCGTTTCTTCTCCCCAAGCGGTGGTCTTCTGCGACTTCGATGGCCCTATCGTCGATGTTTCAGAACGCTACTATCGGACCTATCAAAAAGGCATGCAGGTTTTTGAAGTGCTGTACCGGCAGGAGACCTGTCAACCCCTTGCGATGACGCCGCTGACAAAGCAGCAGTTTTGGGCGCTGAAGCAGCGCCGGGTGGCTGATATTGAAATCGCGACCTGCTCAGGTGTGCCTGCTGACTGGTTTGCATTTTATATGCAGCAGGTCGAAAGACTGGTGAACCATCCGAATTTGCTGCGCTGGGATCGTTTGCAGCCATCGGTACCTGCGGCGCTAAGACACTTTAGGCAGGCGAATATGCGCTTAGTGCTGGTGACACTGCGGCATGCTCGCCAGGTAGATGCATTTTTGCGAGCGCAGGGCCTTACCCACTTGGTGGATGAGGTGTATGGTGCGTCGACGATGATGGCTGCTCATGAAAATAGAGTGGGTCAGAAAAGGGCTCTATTGGAAAAAGCGATCGCACAACAGCAGTCTCAGGGCTATCTCACACAAAATAGCTGGATGATCGGTGATACAGAAGCCGATGTGTTGGCAGCTAAGGCCATGAACCTGCCTTCGGCGGCACTTTCCTGCGGGGTCAGAGGGGTGGAGTATCTGCGGGCGCTGGAGCCTACCCAGATTCACGGTGAGCTGCTTTCGGCGGCGCAGTCTGTCGTCGAATGCTCAGGGTTGCAAGCCGCATGAGTGAGTTTGCGCGTTGACTTGCTTGATGAGCCGTTAGAAGCCGGACGTTTTTTGCTAGCAGCTTACTCTTTGTTGACCTGGTACTTTTCCCACCAGCGCTTGAGCGGATAGTACAGCGCTGGTGCCCATAGGCTGCTGAGAATCGCTGAGCTGAGGGCAACTCGCTGATGGTATTGCCAGATAGCCCCCAGACTGGTGTAGAGGGTTTCTTCGCCGGAGATAAACTGGACTGTGAGCTGCAGGGCCATAGCCGTTTCGGCGATGACGGCAAGGCCGAAGACGACCAGTGCGACTGAGATGAGGTCCTCTTGTAGGAAGCGGCGCTGGTGCAGGCGGGCGGTGAGGACGCCTGCGATGATGAGGCCTAGAGTGTGGGTGGGGAAAGGGGCAGTGATGCTGTCTTGCAGGAGGCCGAGTGCGAGTCCTGCGATCGCACCATCCCAAGGCGTACGGCTAATGCTCCATACAACCACCCAAATCAGCAGCCAGTTCGGCCCGATGCCCATAATGTCCATCCCCGGTAGCCGGGTCGGCAAAATGAGCAAACAAAAATACACCGAACCCACTGTGACTATCCAGTTCCAGAGTTGCGGTTTGGTTTCTGGTCGCCGGGGACGGTAGGGAGTCATGGTCTCGTCATCACGGTTTAATCTCTCGGTCTTTTGGTCGCGTTCTAATCGTCGCTGCCTGATTGTTACTGTCTACTCGTCGGTGACGATTTTTGCTGGAGCTGCGTCAACATCTAGCTTGGGCGTGTAGGGATGAATATCTACCCACTCTAGATTGCTGACGGGGACAGATAGCTGAACGATGGCCTGAGGGGCTGGGCTAGTGCCTAGGTCGATAGAAGCGATTCGACCGATCGGGACGCCCTGGGGAAACAACCGGCTAAATGACGAGGTAACGATCACATCCCCCGGCTTGACATCTGGAATTTTTTCGAAGAACTGCATGGTGGCCTGGCTGCCTGCCCCGCCCCGAATGTAGCCTGTGGAGCGGCTGCGGCTGACCTTGGCACCGACTTGGCTGCTGGGGTCGCTCAGCAAAAGCACTCTGGCCGTGTTGGGCGTAACCGCCGTAATCCGGCCGACGAGTCCGCCCGGGCCGGTGACAAAATCGCCTTCTTTGACATTAGCTTTACTGCCTCGGTTAACTGTCAGCTGCTGCCACCAGTTGTCAGCGCTGCGACCGATGACGGCTGCAGGGGTGGTGATATCTAGCTTGCTTTCTTCGCCATGGTTGATTAGCTCGCGCAGCTTTTGATTTTGGTTCTCGAGTTCGACAACGCGCTGTTGCAGGTCGAGGATGTAGGCGTTTTCTAATCTTTCTGGCGCGCTGTTGCGATGAAACGGCCTGGATAAAAACTGAAAGGTCTCATTGATGACGGCGCCATTGGTCTGATAGACACCCCAAGCGGTGCCGACCGCCAAAAAGACCAGCCCCGTTTTGAGCGCGTTTTTATCCCACCATCGTCTAAGGGCAAACATCTAGGCCACTTTACTTGACTACCCGGTTCAACTGTCAGAAATCGACGTTGAGCTGACGTTCAATCGCCGTCCAGTTGCCGTCAATCTTTACTGCCATTCAGCACGAAGCGCAAGGCTACAGATCACGCGATTTGGCACTGAACACTCGCTCCATTTGGCTGAAGTTTTCGAGCACGCGGCCCGTCCCTAGTACAACACAGCTCAGCGGGTCTGCCGCGACATGGACGACAATGCCTGTTTCGTGTGAAATAAGCGTATCTAGCCCTTTTAGCAGGGCGCCACCGCCTGCCAGCATAATACCGCGATCAATGATGTCGGCAGCTAGCTCGGGGGGCGTATCTTCCAGGGTTCGCTTGACCGCTTCTACGATAACGGAAAGCGGTTCGGCCATGCTTTCACGAATTTCAGGGCTTTTGACGGTGACCGTTCTCGGTAGGCCAGAGAGCATATGAACGCCGCGAACCTCCAGCGCCGCTTCATCATCTTCAGGGCTAGGGTAGGCGGAACCAATTTTGACTTTAATTTCTTCGGCAGTGCGATCGCCAATATCTAAATTATTGACCTTTTTCATGTACTGCTTGATTGAATCGGTCAGCTCGTCGCCCGCTACCCGAACCGACTCACTGCGAACGCTTCCCTGCAGACTGAGTACGGCTACCTCTGTAGTACCACCGCCGATATCTACAATCATGTTGCCCGTTGGCTCATCTACCGGTAGACCTGCGCCAATAGCAGCAGCCACTGGCTCATCAATGAGGTACACCTGACGGGCCCCTGCCTGTAGGGCCGCGTCCATAACGGCGCGGCGCTCTACGCCTGTAACACCGCTGGGAATGCCAATGACAACCCGTGGCGACACAAGCGCCTTGTTTTCGTGAACGCGGCGGATAAAGTGCTTGAGCATCACCTCGGCGATGTCAAAATCGGCGATCACGCCATCTCTGAGCGGGCGCAAGGCACGGATATTGCCTGGGGTCCGCCCTAGCATTTGCTTAGCTTCTTCTCCGACGGCTAGGGGGCGACCGTCTGTCTCATCGATGGCGACGACGGAGGGCTCTTGCAGGACAACGCCTCTCCCTGACACGTAAACCAGGGTATTTGCTGTTCCAAGATCGATACCCATGTCACGGGAGAGGGATAAGCGGTTGAATAATGCCACAAGCTAGGGGTCCCTTGGTAAAAGTTAAAACGACTGGTGATATTAGTATTTCTGACGATTCGACTGGATTTTATTACGTTTCATATCAAGCCGTCTAGTCGAATTGCGGGGCTCATTAGGAAGCCCGCTATGTTTACCCATGGGTGATAGAGATATGTGATAAAGAAAGGTCTATATGAGCGGTTTTATTCAGCTAGTATGAGTAGAGCGCATGTACTGTATTAAAAGGAATCTATTGACCTATGAGTGTAAACGTTGTGACTTTGGTCGGGCGCGTGGGCCGAGACCCTGAGGTTCGCTACTTTGAGTCGGGAAATGTGCTGGCAAAGTGTGGACTGGCAGTAAACCGGCGAACTCGCAACAGCGACCAGCCAGACTGGTTCAACCTAGAAATTTGGGGAAAGACGGCTGAAGTGGCGGCGAACTACGTCCGCAAAGGCAGCCTGATTGGCATTACTGGCTCGCTCAAGCTCGATAGCTGGCAGGACCGCAACACGGGAGCGACTCGCACGAGTCCTGTGATTCGGGTTACACAGTTGGATCTGCTGGGCTCCAAGCGAGATAACGAAGCGCCGATGAATTACGGCAATGACGAATTTTAGGCAAGACGACTTTCAGGCAAAAGGTTTCAGGCAAAAGGCTTCAGGCGGAGCGAAGTCTAGGTAACTGCCATCGGAAGCTGCCCTTAAGAGGATGAAAGTGCGGGTTCTTTGAGGGCGCTTTGCAGATAGCCTAGCCATTCGATAAGGTTATCGACCTGTTTGTCGGGCTTGAGGACGCCGAGGCCGCGAACGGTGACTTTGCCAGGGGCGTATACGAAGCGCGATCGCAAGTGTTTTGGCAGCTTGTCTTCTAGCAGCGCCCAGGCAGGTTTTTCCATGGGCGTTTCCATCACCACATTTTGCTTACCTTCCGGCTTGATGCGAGAGAAGCCCAGCGGCTTAGCGATTTGCTTGAGTTCTAACACCTTGACAAGCTGGCCAACCGCAGTGGGTATGGTGCCGTATCGGTCGTTGAGATCGGCGACTGTTTCCATGAGTTCGCGCCGAGTATCTGCGGCGACCAGCGAGCGGTAGATGCTCATTTTTTGGTCTAGGTCAGGGATGTAGTCTGCGGGGATGAAAGCTGTCACCTTGAGGTCTACCTGGGTTTCATCGACTTGGGGAATTTCTTGCCCGCGAATTTCGGCGATGGATTCTTCAAGCATGTCCATGTACAGGTCGAAGCCAATGACTTCCATCTGGCCAGACTGCTGCGCGCCGAGCAGGTTGCCGATGCCGCGAATTTCCATATCTCGCATGGCTAGCTGATAGCCAGAACCGAGCTGGGTAAATTCTTGAATGGCCCGCAGGCGTTTGCGGGCTTTGTCTGACAGCTTGTTTTGCTTGGGAAATAGGAGCCAAGCGTGGGCTTGGATGCCAGAGCGGCCCACCCGCCCTCGCAGCTGGTAGAGCTGGGAGAGGCCAAACTTTTGAGCGTCTTCGATGATGATGGTGTTGACCCTGGGAATGTCTAGGCCAGATTCGATGATGGTGGTACAGACCATCAGGTCGGCATCCCCGTTGCTGAAGGTGAGCATGGTGGCTTCTAGTTCGCCCTCTGGCATTTGACCATGGGCGATCGCAAGCCGTATTCCCGGCACTGCTTCCCGAATCCGCCCAGCCACTTCTTCAATGCCTTCGACCCTGGGAACGACATAAAAAATCTGACCACCCCGATCTAGCTCTTGGCGAATGGCTGCCCTTACCTTCTCAGGATCGTAGGGCGATAGGTGAGTTTTGATAGGGCGACGCGATGGCGGCGGCGTGGTGATGAGGCTCATTTCCCGAACGCCAGAAAGAGCCATGTACAGCGTCCTGGGGATGGGCGTAGCGCTGAGGGTGAGCACGTCTACCTGGGCCTTCATCGCCTTGATCTTTTCTTTTTGATTGACGCCAAAGCGCTGCTCTTCGTCGACGACGAGTAGGCCCAAATCTTTGAACTTTACGGCTTTGCCGAGCAGCTGATGGGTGCCGACGACCACATCTAGTTCGCCGGAGAGGAGTCGCTGGAGGATATCTTTGCGCTCTTTGGCGGTGCGGAAGCGATTGAGCAGTCCGATTTGAATGGGGTAGGGGGCGAAGCGCTCTTTGAGCGTGTGGTAGTGCTGCTGGGTGAGGATGGTGGTGGGCGCTAGCAGGGCGACCTGTTTGCCTGCGGTGACGGCTTTGAAGATGGCGCGCAGGGCGACTTCTGTTTTGCCGAAGCCGACGTCGCCGCAGACTAAGCGATCCATGGGGCGATCGCTCTCCATATCGCGCTTCACATCCTGAGTCGCCTTGAGCTGATCGGGCGTGGGCGTGTAGGGAAAAGAATCTTCTAGCTCCTGCTGCCAGGGCATGTCTTCTGGATAGGTGAAGCCTTCCATCTGCGCCCGTTTGGCGTAGAGCTTGAGCAGATCGACGGCCACTTTTTTGATGGCTTTGCGGGCTTTACCCTTGGTTTTTTCCCAGGTTTTGCCCGTCATTTTGTTGAGCTGCGGTCTTTTTTCTACCGAGGTGCGGTAGCGGGAGAGTGAGCCCATCTGGTCGACGGCTACCCGCAGCAGGCCGTCTGCATACTGAATGACCAGATACTCGCGGGTTTCCTGGTCGACGGTGAGCCTGTCGAGCTTGAGAAACTGCCCGATGCCATGGTTGCGATGAACCACGTAGTCTTTTGGCCGCAGCTTGTTTGGGTCGACCTGCTTGGAGGCGGCGCGGCGGCGCTTGCGGACGTAGCTGGGGGTGGCTAGGGTGTGCTGCCCAAAAAATTCGCGGTCAGTGACCACGACCATCCGAAAGGTCGGCAGGATAAAGCCTTCGAGCTCGGCTAGCCCGGAGTATTTGACGGCGACTGGCGTGCGCTGGCCGAGCAGCTTGTCAATGGCCGGATAGTCTCTCGGATTGGGGATGAACTGGGCCGGGCAGTCGTGCTCTTGCAGCAGGGCCACTGAGCGGGAGGGCTGGGCAGACACGAGCCAAGGAGAAAATTTGCGATCGCGCTCTGCCTTCAAAACATCGGCTAGCTTGCCAAACTGGTGGGGCAGCGCCGGGACTGGGCGACTAGCTAAGTTGAGCCCGACCCCTTCCTCGGCAATTTCTGATAGGTCTATATGCTGGAAGGCTTCTACAGCTGCTATGGCCTGCTCAAAGGCGCGATGCAGCTTAGGCAGGCCGGTGTCCGGCAGCGCTATCTCCTCGTCAGCCTGAAAGGCCTCTGTCGCTTCTGCCCAGCGGTCTTCGACGGCTTCTAGCCAGCGGTCGGCGTGAGCCTGACATTGGCCGGGCTCATCAATGGCGACGAGGGTATTTTCGGGCAGATAATCTAGCAGGGAGGCGGGCTGGTCGAAGGCGAAGCCGATAAACCGTCGTACGCCTTCTATTTTGCTGGTTGTCGTAAAGGTTTCTAGGGCCTCTTCGGTGAGCAGATCGTCGAGCAAGCCTTTTTCGTCGAGTGCCGCTGAAATGAGCGGGCCGTAGTCGGTAGTTGTGAGCAGCAAGGTGTCGATTTTGTCGAGCGATCGCTGATTGGCCGGGTCAAATTCTCGCAGCCGTTCTAGCTCATCGCCAAATAGCTCTAGGCGCACCGGCAGCTCCGCCGCGACTGGAAACACATCGATAATGTCGCCCCGCTGACTCCACTGCCCTTCGGTCTCTACCGTGGCGACCTTTTGATAGCCCAGCTTAGCCAGCTGCAACCCGAGCTGCTTGAGGTTTAGCTCCATACCGAGCTGAAGCTCCAGGCAGTAGGGCCGAAACGCTTCGACTGGCGGTAGGTGAGGCTGCAGGGCTCTCTCTGTAGCCACGATGGCCATTGAGCCCAGATGTTTACTACCGGGCGGCAAGCTGTCGACCTGCGCTTTGCCCTTTATCAAGTCGGAGAGCACCTGCAGCTGTCCCCATATCAGCTCAGACTCCGGGTCAAACACGTCGTACGGAGAAGATTCGGACGTGGGGTAAAAGGCAACGGTACCCCAACCCATGGTCTCTAGCTGCGCCGCCCAGCGGCCCGCTTCTTCGAGCGTTGCCGTCACGACGACCAGCGGCCTTTCCTGCGCCTGGGCCAGCGCCGATGCGACCAGCCCTTTGGGCAGCCGGGGCGCGCCGCTCAGCTGTAGGTATGGCTGTTGTTCAAGCCTGGCAATTAGGTCTTGGCCCAATCCGGACTGAGCGATCGCACGCGAGATAGAAGAAAGCGCCATGGAACCTTAGAGCACACAATCCAAGTGACAGTTTTCCATTCTAAAGTCCATCGAGTAATCCGGTCACACTGCCACGGGTCGATGTTGGGCGCTGTTGATATCGAGTAGAGGGGCCTAGCGACAGCCAACATTCCTGGTCGGTGCTAGTTCGCTGATACTTTTAGTTCGCTAGGCTGGCTCGGATCGCCCTCAATTTTTACTCCTCGCCCGTTGGCATTAAGATGTCGCACAATCTTGTAGATAGTTTCTATTTTCTCTGGCGCATCGATCTTATCGGCGACTTCTGTCAAGGAAATCGCGCCGCTGGTTTGATCCAAAACGGATTTAATCTGGTTTTGGATAGAGAGGACATTCGCTGCCGCCTTTTTGCCCGCTTCTACGCCTGGCTGATGGTACGCGTTGATATTTACCAAGTAGGCGTACAGGCTAACGGCGCGCTCGTAGAGCGCGATGAGGGCGCCGACCATTTTGGGAGTGACTTCTGGGATGGTGATGGTAATAGAATCGCGCTGATTGTCGTAGAGGGCGGCGCGGGTGCCCTGTAGTAAGCCCGAAAGGTAGTCACCCGAGGTGACGCCGGGCTCAACTTCTGGAGAATCGCCCTCGCGGTCTTTGAGTACTTCAATCAGGGTGGCAAAAAAGTTCGGAACGCCTTCTCTCAGCTGCTGTACGTAGGCATGTTGGTCGGTAGAGCCTTTGTTGCCATATACGGCAATGCCCTGGTAAACCGTGTTTCCGTCAAGGTCTTTTTCTTTGCCTAGGGACTCCATTACCAGCTGCTGAAGGTAGCGGCTAAAGAGCAGCAGGCTATCTTTGTAGGGCAGCACGACCATGTCTTTTTCACCCTTGCCGTTGCCAGCGAAGTACCAAGACAGCGCAAGTAAGGCGGCGGGGTTGTCTTTGATGCTGTGCACGCGGGTGGCGGCGTCCATTTCTTTAGCACCTGCCAGCATCGCCTGAATGTCTATGCCCTGGAGTGCGGCGGGAAGTAAGCCCACGGCAGATAGCTCTGAGGTGCGCCCGCCAATCCAGTCGTACATGGGGAAGGTGGCAAGCCAGCCTTCAGATTTGGCGACGGTGTCTAGCTTGCTGCCCACACCGGTGACGGCAACGGCGTGCTCGGAAAAGTCGAGGCCTGCCTTTTCATAGGCGGCTTTGGCTTCGACCATGCCGTTGCGGGTTTCGGGAGTGCCGCCAGACTTGGAGATAACGATGGCCAGGGTGGTGCTGAGGCGATCGCCAATTGCTTCGAAGGTGTGATCGATGCCGATGGGATCGGTATTGTCGATGAAGTGAATGCCAATGTCGGGCTGGGAGCTGGCCAGCGCCTTGGAGACAAACTGCGGACCTAGGGCCGAGCCGCCGATGCCGATGGAGAGAATATCGGTGAAGCGCTCTTTGCCGGGGGGCGTAATTGCCTGGGTACGGACTTTTTGGGCGAAGTCTAGAACGGCGTTGAGGGTATCGACAATATCTTTTTTGAGATCTGCGGTGGGGGCGAGGTCAGGGTCGCGTAGCCAGTAGTGGCCCACTTTGCGGTTTTCGTCTGGGTTGGCGATCGCACCGGCTTCTAGCTCATCGACCGCGGCAAAAGCCTTGTCAAATTTTGGAAAGAGTTCCTCAACAAAGGCGTCATCGAAGCGCATGCGGCTGACATCTACATATATACCAAGGCCCTCGTGGTAGTAGAGCCAATCTTGATATCGTCTCCAGAGTGCTGCCGCGTCCATCGTTAATTCTCTCAGTGAATTTATATAGCTGAATGTTTACCCGAGTTTGGCGCCCTTAGCGGTGACCTGTGCAACATACTGCCCTCAGACAATGTATCTAAAGCCGCGCGATTCGAGCACGAAGCCCGTAGGAATTTAACATTCATTTCCTGGTGGATAGTCTTCTCGCGTGGTTCTTGTCATCTCCTGTCGGTAAGATAGTAGATGGGCAAAGTGCCCGAAAAATAACAATCGGATTTTAGATTTGATTATGGTTCCTACCCTTTTAGGACTCGTTCATTTGGCGCCTTTGTCGTCATTCTCGGCTGGCTTCATTCAGGGAGCTATCTTGTCTTCTGTGGGATCTGCAGGCTTGACGCTGGCTGGCTTGGAGAGCTGGCTAGATAATGCTGCCTTTGCCGTTTTGTTTGTGGCGATGCTGGCCTACTGGATTGCCCTCGCCTTTGATCGAGACAAGGTGATGCCAATGGTTGGCAGTGCCTGCATGGCCACGGCCAACTTATGTATAGCTGCGCTGCTCACTGCCCGCTGGATAGAAGGGGGCTACTTCCCACTGAGTAACCTCTACGAATCTCTATTTTTTATTGCTTGGGGCATTACGGCGGTGCACTTTGCGGCAGAGCGGATGAGCGGCAGCCTTTGGGTGGGGGCGTTTACCTCACCGGTGGCGATGGCGATTACGGCTTTTGCCGCGCTCACCCTGCCGGATCAGATGCAGGTTTCTGAGCCGCTGGTACCCGCCCTAAAGTCCAACTGGCTGATGATGCACGTGAGCGTCATGCTGATTAGCTATTCGGCGCTGATGGTGGGATCGGTCATTGCGATCGCCTTTCTCATCGTCACCAGGGGCCAAGCTGTAGAGCTCAAAGGCAGCTCCGTTGGCACTGGCAGCTTTCGCGATAGAAAGTTTCAGCTGAGGCGTGCTGAAGCAGTTGCCGGTGCTACTGCAGGTAAAGACGCCGCTGAACGTCTCTCTGCTGGTGGGGGAACGGCTGTTTTAGAAGCTCCAGCTGCGATCGCCACTGCCCAACCCGCCCCTCTTTCTCTCCAACGGTTAACCCTGGCAGACACGCTGGACAACATTAGCTATCGCATCATTGGCTTGGGGTTTCCGCTGCTGACGATTGGCATTATCGCTGGCGCGGTCTGGGCGAATGAAGCCTGGGGATCGTACTGGAGCTGGGACCCGAAGGAAACCTGGGCGCTGATTACCTGGCTGGTGTTCGCGGCCTACCTGCACGCGCGCATTACAAAAGGTTGGCAAGGACGCCGACCGGCAATTTTGGCGGCTTCTGGGTTTGTGGTGGTGTGGATTTGCTACCTAGGGGTCAATATTTTGGGTAAAGGGCTCCACAGCTACGGCTGGTTCTTCTAAAGTCTCCTTTAGCGATTCACAGATCTAGCCAACGTTGGCAAATAGCGTGCTCATCGGCTGGGGTGAAGCGGCTTCTGAAGTGACAATCTCCACGACTTTGTTTTTGGCTGCAGGCTGACTGAGCGCATCTACGCACACCTGGGCGACTTTTTCTCGGGGGATGCTGCCTTCGAAGAGCGTGTCTGCTGAAGACATCACAATGGCTTGGTCATTGTCTTCATTTCTTAAGCCGCCGGGCCGGACGATGGTGTAGGGAAGGCCGCTCTGCTTGAGATAATCTTCAGACTGCTTTTTCCAGTACAAAATTCCCCAGAACAGGTTTAGCGGGTGGAAGAGGCGCGACACGCAGAGCGAAGACACCATGACGAAGTGCTCTATTCTGGCTGCTTTGGCTGCGTCTACTAAATATTTATTGCCTTCGTAATCTACTTTGTACGGTCCGGTGGGATCAAAGCTGGGGGCTGCGCCTGTAGCGCTGATCAGCACCTGACAGCCTGAGATCGCACTACTCAGACTGCTGGGATCAAGCACATCGCCAACGACAATTTCGACAGCATTGGAGGAATCTGATTGGGGGAGTTCTGAAGCTGCCTTGGCGCGATCGCGAACCAGTGCTCTAACCGCAAATCCTTCTCGCTGAAGCAGCTGTTGCACAATGCGCTTACCGGTTTGGCCAGTGGCCCCAACGACCAGTACTCTCATGTATCAACATCCTTGAATTTCTTTATACCTGTAACGGTAGTATAGATGCCTAAGCGTAGCCTCAGGCACTATCTGCAGGCACAGCGCCTGGCATATTAATCCGTATATTGACGGGGTTTCCCGGTTATTTTCAGTGGGTATTGTTGAGTATCAGTATAGTTTGTGTCTCATCAAGTCTGGTTTATACGGATAGACTTATTTGTAAACTGTAGATCCGGCGTAGACCCGATAGAGATTTAGAGAGACCTGTGTAAACGCTTTCTATACTGCTGCCCGAGGGGCCTCTTCTCTTGCCCACTGCTTTATTTCTATCTGTTGCCTTTATGCAAATCCCTTCTCCTCCTCCTTCACAACCTCTGAGCTCCCAATTTCTTAAGGCGGGTGCTAGTCTGAGAGAAGAACAAAAAACTTCACAAACTGTCGTAGAGTCTTCTTCGAAAGAAACATTGCACTTTCAAGGCAACTACATTGGCCAGATGGAAATGTATGCAGATGCGGCTAGCGTTGCAGCCTATCTGGATGCCCATCAAAACTGGTTTCGCCGATGCGCTCAGCCGATGGCGGTAGAGCCCATCGGGACCAATGGCTATGGTCTTACGGTCGGAAAGTTTAAGAGCCTAAACCATGAGATAGAACCAAAGATTGGGCTGCATTTGCTGCCGCAGGAAGAAGGGATCTACCGGATAGAGACGATCCCGGTGCCTGGCTATGAGCCTGCTGGCTACGATGTAGATTTTCGCGCTTCAATGACACTGTGCGAAGGGTCTCTAGATGATATTCCTGAAGAGATTTCGGTAGAAAAGTCAACTCACGTGGAGTGGGAGCTGAATCTTTCTACCTGGGTAGAAGTCCCTCGCTTCATTCAGGTCCTGCCCGACAACTTAGTGAAGGCTTCTGGTGACAAGCTGCTCAACCAGATTGTGCGTCAGGTCTCCAAGCGGCTCACACGAAAGGTTCAAGCTGAGTTTCACAACTCCCTGGGGTTACCCATCCCCCCAGGGAAAAAGCGTCGCTTCTGGCAGCGGTAAGACTCTTGCATTCAGGGCAAGCCCGCGAAACGGTCAGTGGCTTCTATTAGGGCGCTGGTGATGCCAGGCTCCGTCGCTGAGTGACCGGCATTGTCGACTACGATGAGCTGAGCTTCTGGCCAGGCGCGGTGCAGTTCCCAGGCTGAGGTCATTGGGCAGACCACGTCGTAGCGACCCTGTACGATGACGGCTGGAATGTTTCGGATGGCGTCTACGTTTTCGAGCAGCTGGTTGGGGCTTGAGAAAAATCCGCCATTCATAAAGTAGTGGCACTCAATCCGAGCGAAGGCATCGGCAAAGCTACCCTGACTGAACCGCTCAATGAGTCCATCATCTGGGATGAGCTTGCTGGTGCTCGCCTCCCAGATGGACCAGGCTTTGGCGGCGGCTTCTCTAACCTTTGGGTCTGGGCTGGTGAGCCTGATGTAGTAGGCGCTGACGAGGTCGTCTTGTTCTGCTGGGGGGATGGGGGCGAGGTAGCCTTCCCAGGCGTCGGGGAAAATGTAGCTGGCGCCAGACTGATAGAACCAGCGAATTTCTTTGGGGCGTAGCATGAAGATGCCGCGCAGTATTAGCGCGCTGCACCGGTCTGGGTGGGTTTGGGCGTAGGCGAGGGCGAGGGTGCTGCCCCAGCTGCCACCAAAGACGCTCCACTGTGAAATGCTTAGGTGCGATCGCAGCTTTTCGATATCGGCGACGAGGTCCCAGGTGGTGTTTTCGGCTAGCTCAGCATGGGGCGTACTCTGTCCGCAGCCGCGCTGATCGAAGAGAATAATGCGCCAGCGTGTTGGGTCAAAGAACTGACGGTAGAGCGGCACAATGCCACCGCCGGGTCCACCATGCAAAAAAACAACAGGCTTACCCTTTGGGTTGCCTGCTTCTTCGTAGTAGAGCGTATGTGTAGGTGAGACGGCAAGCGTACTCTGACGGTAGGGCTCAATGGCCGGATATAGCTGAGGCATATCTCGCACAAGGAACGGCTGTTGTCCTAATTGTGCCAGCAGATGTCCCCGCTGCCGTGGTCGCTGTTCAAGGTTGTCTAGAGAGGTTTGCGCCGGGTGTTTTGACCGCTTGCTAGGCGTTTTTTTGACTGATGTCTGAAGGGAATCCGTCTACCTTAAAGCTGTCTACTTCAAAACTGTCTGGCTTTATGCACTCTGATTTGTAGCTGTTAGCGGCAAATCCTTCTCGGGTGAAGTTGAAAATAACGCGCCACTTACCCGTTTCAGGATCACGTAGGGAGATGAAAGGGTTGGGCTTAAGCGGGGGCCGCTTTAGTTTGGGCATGATGAAGACCGTCGACTCGGCTTTATAAAGATACTGAGTATAAAATTAAACTAGTGTGATGAGTGTAGCCACCCGTTCATGATAGTCATCACAATTTGGCTGATTTTTGCCCGATCAGTGTGTTGATTCAGTAATTACCGCTGCAGCACTCCTTTAATAATGTTTTCTCTAATAAGTGTCGACGCCTGAATGGCAAGGTCTGACTCCCAGCAGTCGCCATCAAGCAATTTTTTGGTACGGTTGCAGAGGGATTACTTTAATGTCGTGACATCTATGACTGTAGAAGTTTGGCCGGGATGCTCCCATCCGCTGGGTGCGACATGGCAAGAAGACGGCACGAATTTTGCATTGTTTTCTGAAAATGCGACGGGTGTTATCCTGTGCCTGTTTGATGAGTCGGGTGGTGAGACACAGGTGCCCCTGCCAAAGGTAACAAACTATGTGTGGCATGGTTTTTTGCCTGGGGTGAAGCCTGGTCAGCGATACGGGTTTCGGGTAGAGGGTCCCTACGAGCCGAAGAAGGGGCATCGCTTCAATCCGCATAAGCTATTAATCGATCCCTATGCTAAGGCGCTAACGGGTGATATTCGGTTTGGTCCGGAGCTATTTAGCTTTCCGATGGACCACTTTGGCGATCGCGATCGCGATTTGGACTTTTCTGAACTCGACAGCGCAGCGGCAATGCCCAAGGCCGTGGTGACTGAAACCTCTTTCGACTGGCAGGGCGATCGCCATCCTAATATTGCCTGGGATCAAACCATCATTTACGAAGTGCATGTTCGCGGCTTCACGCAGCAGCATGCAGGCATTCCCGCAGAGCTAAGAGGTACCTATGCCGGGATGGCCCATCCAGAAGCGATCGCCCATCTCAAAAGCTTAGGAATTACCGCTGTTGAACTGCTGCCGGTACATCACTACAACGTATATCCCGGACATTTGGTAACGGCAGGCCTGCACAACTATTGGGGATACGATTCGCTGGGATACTTTGCGCCCCACGCGGGCTACAGCTCGCAAGCAGATCAGCAAGTGCGCGAGTTCAAAGAAATGGTCAAGGCGCTGCATCAGGCCGGTATTGAAGTGATTTTGGATGTGGTGTACAACCACACGGGTGAGGGCAATCAGCTAGGGCCGACGCTGTCTTTGCGCGGTATCGATAACGCTGCTTACTACCGGCTGGTAGAGACTTCGCCCCGCTACTACATGGATTTTACGGGCTGCGGCAACTCCTTAAATGTGCGGCATCCACAGGTGCTCAAGCTGATTATGGATAGCCTGCGCTACTGGGTGCAGGAGATGCATGTCGATGGCTTCCGGTTTGACCTGGCCTCTGCACTTGCCCGCGAGCTGTACGAAGTAGACCGGCTGTCGTCATTCTTTGACATTATTCATCAAGACCCGGTGCTCTCAACAACAAAGCTCATCGCAGAACCTTGGGACTTGGGCGAGGGCGGTTACCAGGTAGGTAATTTTCCACTGCTGTGGTCTGAGTGGAACGGGAAGTATCGCGATACGATTCGTGACTTTTGGCGGGGAGAGCGCTACACCCTAGGCGACTTTGCCTCTCGCTTTACAGGCAGTTCAGACCTGTATCAGGATGATGGGCGGTTGCCCCATGCCAGCATCAATTTCATCACGGCTCACGATGGCTTTACCCTGAATGACCTCGTTAGCTACAACGAGAAGCACAATGAGGCCAATGGCGAGGGCAATCGGGACGGTGAGAGCTACAACCGCTCCTGGAACTGCGGTGTAGAAGGTGAAACCGATGATCCAAAGATTTTGGCACTTAGAGCGCAGCAGCGGCGAAACTACCTGACCACGCTGATGCTATCTCAGGGAGTTCCGATGATCCTGGGTGGAGACGAAATGGGTCGCTCTACCAAAGGCAATAACAACACCTACTGCCAGGACAATGAACTCTCCTGGTTTGACTGGAACATTGCACCTGAGGAGAAAACGTTTTTAGACTTCTCCCGCAGGCTGATTGAGTTTCGCCGGGCCCATCCTATTTTTAGCCGACACCAGTGGTTTTTTGGCCGAGAACTTCACGGTTCTGGCGTTGTTGATATTGGCTGGTTCCACCCCGATGGAACCACGATTGACGATCCTGAATGGCACGACAGCTCTACCAAGGCGTTGAGCATTTTCTTAAACGGAGCAGAGATCCCCAACTTGGACATGCGGGGCAAGCGCATTCTAGACGACAGCTATCTATTGTTGTTCAACCCGTCGGCTGAGCCATTGGAATTTGCCATTCCAGAGTCAATCGAGACCAAGCAGTGGAAAGTCTTGATCGATACGCACGAATCTACGGGCTTTGTAGCATCAGGAAAAATCTATGAGCAGGGCCACGCGGTACCGGTGGCAGCTCAGGCGTTGATGGTGTTGGATTGTCCACACTGCTTTAGTACGGCTTCCTAAAACAGCGCTAATGCCAAGGAAGTAGATTCCGTGTAGCTTGTTTGCTTCCACTGAGCTGTTTGTTTTCTGCAACCATTCCTGTCGCCGTATGTCCTGCTATCCCAAAATTTACGACGTAGTCAAGCTGATCCCCTACGGAAAAGTAGCAACCTATGGGCAGGTTGCGGACTTAGCTGGGCTGATTGGTAAGCCGAGGGTGGTGGGATATGCGCTGTACAGAGTGACGACTGATACAGAGATTCCCTGGCACCGGGTGATCAACGCGAAGGGTGAGGTTTCTAGATCCTCTTTGCGAGATGGCAATGACGACCTGCAGCAGCTCTTACTGGAAGAAGAGGGAATTGTCTTTGAGCGTGGCAAGCTGGACCTGAACCGCTATCGCTGGCGACCTTCGCTCACTGAAGTAGAGCAGGCTCTATGCCAAAATTCGGAGCAGTCCAATGATGGGGACGACCCTGCGTAGTGCTATGACCTTTTGCAATTAGCGGAGTGCTAGCTCGGGATGCCAGTTTAGGGTGCTAGCTCAGGAAATGCAGACTGAACCATTGTTTGCCGTATGGCTGCCAACGAGAGGATAGCTCTCTAGATGACGGGCATCATCGCTGGCGTCTGGGAGGTCGTTTCGACTTCTATGGTCAACTCTTTAGGTTCTGACATGTTGTGCAGGCTGGTCTGAATCTGTAGGGCACCTTCTTGCTGCAGGTCTTCTATGTAGCCAGGCTTTGCTTGGATGGCTTCTGCCTCGTCGTCAAAAGGACCGAAGAAATAAATGCAGTTTGGCTCGGCAGTGGTGATTTTGACCCACCATTGATTTGAGAAAAAACTGAACAGACTGCTAAAAAAATTTTTCATTACAGTATTGGCGAATAGCTTTTAATGTGGACAATTTCTTGACTAGGTTTTCAGGTAAACCGGTGCAGGACTCACCCTAGTCAGCGCCGATGTGAAACGCTGGATAACGCTGTCAGCGTGCTGAAAGGCGGTCTGAGGGTAAGCCTTTGATTGAAAACGAAAATAGGCCAATGACTGAGGAAGACAGTGACCAAGTTCATTTTCTGGTCGCTCTCTTGAAGTGATGAGCCGCTGTCGAGTCATCACTTCTGATCCATTATCTTATGTTAGAGCAACTTATCAGTCATGCGCGTGAACTCGCAGCGGTAGGTATAAGCTGTGTCAGTGCAATGACTGAAGAGACGGCGAAAAACTAACCAAAGAACTTAGTCCTTAAGGTTTGTTGAAAAGTTACTGTATCAACGTTAACTCGGTAGTGTCTGTCAGTTGGTAAGTTTGCTTACAATAGCCCTGTTTACAGTAAACCCATTAAATCTGTTTACTTTTAGGCCCAAACGATTGAGTAGATCAAATCAATACCCTAAAAGTGCCAAGACTATGGGGCAGATTGCTCCCCCTTTGAAAACAAGTTTTTGCAGTTTTCTAGTTATCTTCGACGGGCGCAGACTGTGAGGGTTCGATAACAAGTGCAGGTCCTTTTTTGATCCATAGTTGGCGGTAGATTTCGTAGAGGGCCATGCCGGTGGCAACCGATGCATTTAGGCTGGGTGTCTTACCAGATAACTCAATAGAAACCAGCACATCGCACATGTTTTGAACAGAGAGGGTAAGACCGTTTCCTTCTGCGCCGACAACCAATACAACGGGTTCAGAAAAGTCTGTTGTATGGATGGACTGAGAGGCTTCTGCGGCGAGTCCGTAGGTCCAGAAGCCTTGACCTTTGAGGTACTCCAACGCCCGGCCCAAGTTGACAACTCTCGCAATAGGAATATTTTCGAGGGCACCTGCGGCTACTTTGACGACGGTGGAGGTGATGCCGACTGCGCGCCGCTGTGGGATGACGATCCCCTGGGCGCCGATGGCTTCGGCGGAGCGCACAATAGCCCCTAGGTTGTGGGGATCGGTGATGCCGTCTGCGGCGACAATGACTGGCCGTCGGACGGCTGCTTTAGCCTGCTCGACGAGGGTTTCGAGTTCTGTGTAGTCGTAGGCGGCTACCTGGGCGACGATGCCCTGATGATTTGCGCCTTGGGTCATTTGGCTGAGGCGCAGATTTTCTACTTCGTCGATGACGGCGCCGTTGGCTTTGGCGGTTTGGATGAGGGGGCGGAAGTGTGAGTCGTAGTGCAGCTTGGCATTGACCCAAAGTCGGTTGAGCGATCGCTCTCCTTGGATGGCCGCTTCGACCGCGTGGCGACCGTATATCAGGTCAGGTTTTGCCGTTTCTGCCTGCCCCAATTGGCCATCGCCAAATCTATCTCGCTTGGGACCTTGGTTGCCGTAGCTGCTAGATCGGGGTGGTTTGCGGCTACTACCAAATTTGGAACGTTTAGGACCTTTTCCATGGCCAGCGTATTTCCCAGTGCGTAGCCTTGGCTTGGCGCTCGGTCTGCTACTGCCGGGTGAGGGGCTGTCTTGGCTGGAGGGCTGTTTTGAATCGGGGCGATCACCCTTCGGACGTCCTGATTTTGGGCCAAATCTTGAGCCCGATTTTTTGCCAAAGCTAGACTTTGACTTTTTGGGACGAGGCGACCTAGAGGCGCTTTTAGACTGATTGAAGGGCTTTTTGTCAGGGCCGCTCACGCGTGATACCTCAATAAGTAGCTGAAAGAGAAAGTGGCTATATAGATTAGGTAGCCAGAAGATTAGGTAGCCAGAAGCGTATTGTATTTTACAAGTGTAGGGGGTCTCTCTTCACGATTGCTACGGACGGGACCGAATCTCTAGAAGGTCTAGCAGTGTGTATAGCCTAGGCTGATCGCTGAGATAGAGGTATCCAATTAGGGCTTCTAGTCCGGTGGCTTTTTGGTAGTCTTTGCCGCTAGCACGGCGGTGGCGACCGGTGGTAGCGTTGCGACCTCTACGGACGAGATCCTGTTCGTCTTCGGTGAGGTGCGGGGAGAGAATATCGACGTAACGGGCCTGCTGTTCGGCGTTGACCTGGGTGACGACTTGGTGATGGTAGTCGCGGATGCGCTTGGCGGGGATGAGTAAGCGCGATCGCACATACAGCTCAAAAACGGCGTCGCCAATGTAGGCCAGAGAAATCGGGGTGAGCGATCGCAGCTGTTCTGACGATAGCTGATCGGTGAATCTTTGGCTTAAAGAAAGCGGCGTGCTTTGAGAAGTTAGGTTTGGCATTGGAGTTGAAACCAGATAACAGAGACACAACGCAAAAAGCAGCACCCTGCCAGTGAGAGTAGTCTACTCGCTTAGGAAGCCGACTACAAAGTCACATAAGGATTGCTGCTCATTATCCGCTGGTCTAACGTGCCAAAAACGTTCTCTTGCGGGTTGGGGTTAGATTTCTTAGTTGGGTTGTTAGTTGGAGCTTGCCCTAGAGCCTACACTCTCTAAGAAGTCGTTTTGATAATAGGTAAGGCCTCTCCTTAAAATATAGAATTTCTATTTTTTGAGGTTTTCGAGCGCTGCTTCAACGTTGGGCTGCAGCGAAAGAAACTGTTCAAGGCGAACTAATTTGACGGTCTGAGTGACCCGAGGATTACTGACGACTTGGACACTGCCGCTCTCGCTCTTTGCCTTTTTTACCAGACGAACGAGTGCACCTAATCCAGAGCTGTCAACAAAGTCAATCGTAGATAGGTCTAGAACGATATGTGCTGGACCATCTTCAATGTACTTGTTGAGAACCTTCAGAAAAGTAGGCTCAGAAAAAGCATCTAAAAGTCCAGTGAGGCGAAAGATTTGACATTTCCCCCTAACTTCGCGGGTGCCTCTTAGACTAACTGTTAGGGTAAGCGACTCAGCGATGGGATCCTCCTGGTATGCCTAGCATTGAACGACAATATGACGATTAAGTATAGGGCAAGTTACTATGGACCGCAAGACAAAAACGGGCGTTTTACTCGCGCTGACTTAAGACATTGATATCATGCCCTATTGGGGGACGTTATCTGTCAAATAAAACAGATTGTTTTGTTTATATCGGCGTGGTCCAAAACGGGGTCGTTTAAGCGGTTTGTTTGCGATGATCGCGCATGGCTTGGACGAAGTTGGCAAATAGATAGTCTGCGTCGTGGGGGCCTGGGCTGGCCTCTGGGTGGTACTGCACCGAGAAGACAGGGAGCTGGCGATGGCGGATGCCAGCCACCGTCTGATCATTTAGGTTTAGATGGGTGATCTCGACGGGACTGTTTTCATCGATGGAGTCAGCGCTGAGGGCAAAGCCATGGTTTTGGCTGGTGATTTCGACCTGCTGAGTGAGGCCGCAGGGCTGGTTGAGCCCGCGATGGCCAAACTTGAGCTTGAAGGTTTCTGCGCCTAGGGAGAGCCCAAGAATTTGGTGCCCCATACAGATGCCGAAGGTCGGAATTTGGCTGTCGATGAGGGCGCGGGTGATTTCGGGGGCGCCGGTGACAGCGGCAGGGTCGCCCGGCCCGTTTGATAGAAAAAGACCGTCTGGCTGATGGGCGAAGATGTCTGCCGGGGGGGTATCTGCAGGGACAACGATGACTTTGCAGCCGTAGCTGGCGAGCCGCCTGAGAATGTTTCGCTTAATGCCAAAGTCGAGGGCGACTACGGTGAGAGGTGTCTCTTCTGATGAGCCGGGCTGTGCAGCGTCGGTCCCATTGGCTTGTGGGGTGGGCGCAGCGCTGAAGGCCCATTCTGGGTTGGTTGTTTCTGCCCATTCGTAGGCTGCTGAGGTGGTGACTTCCTGAACCAGGTTGAGCCCTTCCATGGAGGGTAGGGTTTGTAGCTGACGCAGGAGTTCTTCTGCGTCGAGGACTTCACTGGAGAGGATGCCGTTCATGGCGCCGACGCTGCGGAGCTTGCGTGTGAGGGCGCGAGTATCAATGCCGAAGATACCGGGGATGCGGTGCTCCTTTAGGTAGTCGCTGAGGGACTGGACAGAGCGCCAGCTGCTGGGTTTGGTGCAAATATTTTTAGCGATCGCACCTCTCACTTGAGGTTTAGCAGATTCTTCATCTTCGGGATTGACTCCGGTATTGCCTAGCTCAGGATAGGTAAATGTAACCATCTGGCCGCAGTAGCTGGGGTCTGTGAGGACTTCCTGATAGCCCGTCATGCCGGTATTGAACACCACTTCTCCCATGGTGGTGCCCGTAGCGCCAAACGACCATCCTCTATATAAGGTGCCATCTTCTAGAACGAGCATTGCAGGTTTGGCAGCAGGATCGAACATAGTAACCCGTGAAGTAGTGACCCGTGAAGTGACTAATCAATGAGATCGCGGACAGACGGCAAATTCCGTATAAGGCGCGATAAAAACTGGAATTGTGCCCGGGCACGTTAAGTATGGGCACACAACGTATTTGCTATGGGCTGGTTCCACTTCTCATCTCGCTTCATATTATTGCCTAGTTTTGTCGGATTGGCGTGTTATGGCTGTGGGTCGACCTCGAAGTTGCTGTCTGCGAGCGAAAGTGACACAAGAGAGCCTATCATTGCGCAGCAACTGAAAACCGGATCGGTTGCGCCCGTCGCTTCAGTCGCGACGACGGTGTCGGAACTGGCCGCAGCGGAAACTGACCAAGCGGCCACCTCTGCTGCGGCTTATCGTGAAGGGATAAATTTAGCATCGAGCGCTTATGTGCTCAGTCAGTCGGCATTTTCGCCGGATGACTGGGGGCTCATTGCCAGCCGCTGGCAGCGTGCGGCAGATGCCCTAGAAAAGGTGAGCAAGGAAGACAAAAACTACGGTGTCGCCCAGCAAAAGATGGGTGAATACACCCGGCACGCTGAGGCTGCCCGAGCCCAGGCTACCGCCATGCAAACGCCTGTATCTGTACCTACACCGGCAAGCCGGCAACCCTCTTCAAATCCATTAGAACTCTCACCTAGCCCCCATCAGCAGAGTTATCAGCCGCCTGATCAACCGCCTTCTGAGTCACCTGCTCAGCCGCTCGTGCATCGCGGCGTGCGCGTTCCCATCGTGCGTCGGCTACAGGGAACGCCGGTCGTGCGCGTGACGTTTAATGGCGTCAAGACCTACGACATGATTTTGGATACGGGCGCTAGCCGAACCTTAATCACTCGGAGAATGGCCGATGAGCTGGGCGTCGTGACGACGGAAAGAATGATCGCGGCTACGGCTAGCCAAGCAGAAGTTTCTTTTGATGTGGGTCAGGTAGGGTCAATTGCGGTGGGAGAGGTGACGCTGACGAACGCTCGGGTAAGCATTGGTGAAGCCGTCGAGGTGGGTCTGCTAGGCAATGACTTTTTACGTGGCTATGACGTCATCATCCGGGCGCGTGAAGGCGTCGTTGAGCTGATAGATGCCGGTTGAGCCTGCAGGATTTCTTGCAGCTCACAGCTCTTGCGCTCTTGCTGCTAGGGGCGGCGGCCACCGGCGACTATTGCCAAACGATGCGCTGGCGGTACTTTCTTGATTGCTGGGTCAGCGAGTCTATGGCAGGGGTCGTTGCATGCTGAGAGCGCTGAGGGGCTTCTGTGGCAGCCTCCACTGCAGCCTTCAAAACATCGAACACGATATCTGAATTTTGCTCGCTAACTTTTGCTGGGCTGAAGCGATGAGCACCTGCAGCTTGATCTCTCAGCAGGCGAGCAATTTCTGAGCCTTGCTCTAGAGGTCCTACTTCGAGACTGGTTGCCTCTAGTAAATCTGCCGAAGTCTCAGACAGGGCAGATAGACCGGGCTGGGTTCCTGCGAAGGGGACGGTAGCCACTTCGTTGCCTAGGGCTGCGATCGCTGCCTGAATAAGTGCCGCAGAAGCATCTACCGAAATCTCCTCAGAAATCGGGACGTAGATCGTCGATAGGGACACGTCATCAGGGCCAGCACTCAACCCCTGAAGCAGAGGGGAATCTGCCTGGCTAGAGTGCGTATCGATTTCGTAATCGAGCTGATGAATGGAGGGGTTGGCGACTTCCTGCTCAACGTCTCCTTGGGTCGGTAGTACGTCTACCGCCTGGTCTTTGATGGCTTGTCTCTCTGTCAGGCTATCGACCGACCGGAAGCTAACCAGTAGGGGAGAGTCTTTTCTTTCGGGAATGGAGCGTACAAGCTCTTCCAAGGTGGGGCGCTCTTCGGAAGCCACTGCAGTGTCTGCTGACGTCTCTGTGATTAGCGCGAGGCTGTTCGCGTCAGGGGCTTGCTGTTCGGTTGGCTGCCCGAAGATGGCAGGTTCGGAAGCAACAGGATCAACCGGCTCAACAGCAGGCAGTGATTCAACAGCCTGTGGACGAACAGACGGCTCAGCGGCAAGCGTATTTGACTGGTTATGCTGCAGGTCTCTGAGAATGGAAGTACCGATTGAGGTTCGGCGCGTGGTGGCAGTTGCCGTGGGCGCAGGCGCGGCAGGGCCAGATCCGGTAAGGGCAGCTGAATCGTCGACGGGTTGGCTGGGCTGCAGGACGGGTAAGCCCTCGTCGAACTCGGGTGCGGCGACCACTGTAAGAGATGTGGCTGCAGAAGAGACCTCTGCGGACGTAGGGGCAGCGGCCTGGGTGACAGCGACGCTGTCGTAGAGGGAGGGGATGTCGCCAGTGGTAGTGGCTGCTGCGGTCAGAGGAGCGGGCGAAGACGACGGCGCAGGGGGCAGGGAAACTGAGGTCTCAGGCAATGCCGAAATGCTGACGCCGACGGGGCCTGAGGGAAGAACTGCCGCAGGCGCTGGCGCCGTTTGGGGAGTGGGGCTTGCGGGGAGGGTGCCAAGGGCTGAAAGCGGTGCTGCCGGTGGCGAGGAAGGGAGGTAAATGTCGGCTGAGTAGGGGAGCCGACTGGTGAGTAAGCCTGGGCTGGAGCGGCGGCTTAGGTAGCTGCGAACATCGGCGATGGGGTCGGGGCGAGCCGTTGCCCGAATGAAGCTGCTGGCATTGGAGCTAGTGGCTGTGGTGGCTAGCTGGCTAAAGTCGGGGCTGGCTATACTCTCAACGGTAGAAGCCGCTGGCTGCGCAGACTCGGCTGCGCTTGGCTGCTCGACCGCAGGACCCATGACAGCGGAGCCGGTAGAAGGCATCGCAGACACATCCGCCGCAAGACTAGACGCCTTGGCTTGGAAAGTCGCATCTTCAGCGAACAGTTCTGAATCAGAGAAACTGCCAGCATCTGAAAACACTGCCTGGTCGTCGGCGGGGACCTCAAAGCTCCACTCGTTGCTGGGGACCCCATTTTGGCTACAGCCGGTTAGTGCTGTGAGAATTACGGCTGAGGCAGTGACTTTACGCATTTGACTTGTAAGCTCTCCGTATTGGCTGCTGTATTTATTGGTTAAGGTATTTAGCTATTTATACTTAAAATTTACCATTCGGTTTGTATTGCCCAAAACGATTAAGGCGTAATTACACGGACTCTTTAAAGTCGAAAGGTACTAATTGAGGCGCATTTATCCGTGATCCCTTGCTGAAAGCTGCTCGAATTTTATATTTGTCGTTATATTTGTCGGTAGTTTGGCAGCGCTCGATAAGGGCTTACCTGTCTCCAGTAGCTGACGAAGATGAGAGAAAAAAGTTCTCTGGCTTCATCCTGAGATTTTGGGTTTTGGGGCTTTAAGTCTCCAGATTCGTCTCTAATCGCTGTTTTAACCGTTACTAACGTCGAATGGCTGTGCCGATGACTATGTTGTGTACTCGGCGTTGATTTTGACGTAGTCGTAGCTCAAGTCGCAGCCCCAGGCTTTGCCAGTTCCCGTTCCGCTACCGACATCGATAGTGATTTGCACGGGGTGGGCGAGGGAGTCTATTTCGTTGCCTAGGCAGTCTGACAGCGTGCGATCTGAGGGTGAGTTTGCCAATAGGATGTTGGACATAGCCTGTGTACTGTTTGCCGATTGCTGCTTGAGGTAGGTGCTTGCCGCATTGCGGTCAAACGGTTGGGGGGTTCCTTTGCTCATGAGGGTAAAGCTGCCGAGATGAATGCTTAGCTCGGTTTGCTCGAAGGGGATGCCGGCCCGTCCGGCGGCACCGGCAATTCGGCCCCAGTTCGGATCGCGGCCAAAGATGGCTGACTTGACCAGGGAGGACCCTGCGACGGTGCGGGCAATTTGGCTGGCGGCGCGATCGCTCATAGCGCCGGTGACTGAAACTTCGAGCAGACAGGTGGCCCCCTCGCCGTCTCGTGCGATCGCCTTAGCTAGGTGAATGCAAACGGCTGTGAGCATCGCTTCGAGCTTGTCGGCTTCAGGCCCTGGGTCGGTAATCGCGGGGGTTCGAGATTCGCCATTGGCCAGGGCTAGCAGGCAGTCGTTGGTGCTGGTGTCGCCATCGACGGTGATTTGGTTGAAGCTTTTGGCGGTGGCCCGGCGGAGCATGGCTTGCCACAGCGGCGGAGAGACGGCGGCATCGCAGGTGATAAACCCTAGCATGGTGGCCATGTTGGGATGGATCATGCCGGACCCTTTGGCGATGCCGCCAATGCGGATGGGGCGATCGCCAAGGTGGCTTTCGAGGGCGATGGACTTGGTGATGAGATCGGTGGTGACAATGGCTCTGGCCGCGCTGCTACCGCCTTCAGTGGAGAGAGCGTCGACCAAGGCCGGGATGCCTGAGCGCAAGGCGTCTATTTTTATGCGCTGCCCGATGACGCCGGTGGAGGCGAGGAGAACGCTATCGGGCGAGAAGTGGAGGGCGGCGGCGGCAGCTTGGGCGCTGGCGATCGCATCTTGCCTGCCCTGCTCACCGGTGCAGGCATTGGCCTGACCCGCGTTGCACAAAATTGCCCGGGCCGATGGCTTGGTTTCGAGCAGGTCTTGGCAGTAGTCTACGCAGGCGGCTCGCACCTGAGAGAGCGTGAAGACGCCCGCTGCGATCGCCTCACTATCGGAGACAATCAGCGCCAAATCCGGAGAGCCAGAAGGCTTCAGCCCGGCGGCAATTCCAGCTGCTCGAAACCCTTTGGGTGCGGTGACCCCGCCTGTAATCACCTGCCAATCTGCCATAGCTACTTCTGGAATACTTTTGGTTGACTTTTCGTTGAAGACTGCTGGAATACTGCTGGAACTTGCCATATGAAGTCAGGATTATACCAAGTTGGGCTGTTCGCTGAAGCTCTATGATTTGAGAACGGATTGAAAAGTGATCTGACTAGACCAGCAACCCTGGGATTGTAATGCCATCTGATAGCACCCTGACTGATTTCAACCAAAGCGCTAGGACAAGTTGGTTGAAAGTGACGGGGTCTACGCTCAGCTTAGTAGGGGGGGGTGTGCTGATGGGGATTGCGCCCGTCAATGCGTGGCCGCTTGCTTGGATTGCGATGGTCCCCCTCTGGCGGATAGCGCTCGACGATGGGTTGACATGGCGACCTGCGTTAGCGAGTGCGGCGCTGTGGGGCATGGCCTACCACGGTGTGGCGCTGTCTTGGATTGTGTGGTGGATGAATCCGCTGCTGGCTATGGGGATGCCCTGGCTAGTGGGCGTTTGCCTAGCGCTGCTTGCCTGGGCCTTTATTACCCTGTGGGGCGCGGCGATTGGGGTTACTTGGCTATGGCTGATGCGATGGATTGCTCGCGGGTACGGTCAGCGGGTACGGGGTGACAGGTTGGCACTGTGGCAGCGGTTGCTGCTGGGCACCGCGCTGTGGTGCGCGGTGGAGTGGGTGTGGAGCCGGGGCCCGCTGTATTGGACATCGCTGAGCTACACCCAAAGCCCTGGGAACCTCTGGGTTCTGCAGTGGGGACAGGTTTCGGGGCCGATTACGGTGACGGCGGCTATTGTGGTGGTGAACGGTTTGCTGGCGGCAGCGCTGAGGCCAGGTGCGACCTCTACGCTTGAAGATCGTGTTGCAGAGAGCAGGGTACCGGAAAGGCGCCGCTACGTGACGGGCGCTTTAGGCTTTTTTATCTGTCTACACCTACTGGGCGGATGGCTGTACGCCCGCCCACTAGTGAATGAACCAGATCAATCTCTGCGCGTCGGGCTGGTTCAGGGCAATATTCCAACGTCGCAAAAGCTATCGCCGGAGGGGGTGCGGGTTTCTATTCAGGCATATCTGGAAGGGTACGAACAGCTGGTCGATGAGGGCGCCGAGCTGGTGATAACGCCGGAGGGGGCGATTCCTCAGCGATGGAATGCCTTCACTCAAGACCGCAATGTGTTTGTGCGGGCGGTGATAAACAGAGGCGTACCGCTGATATTGGGGTCTTTTGTTCATCAGGATATTGCAGATACGCGATCGCGCCTCACCCAGAGCTTGCTAACCCTGACACCTGCGGGCAAAATCGAGGGCCGCTACAACAAGGTAAAGCTGGTCCCGGTGGGTGAATATCTGCCCTTTTCTGATGTGCTCGACCGGCTATCCCCCTTTGAAAGCCTGGCGCCAGGAACGTTTGACCAGCAGCTGAATACCCCGTTTGGGCCGGTCGCAGCGGGAATTTGCTACGAGTCGGCTTTTGCGGAGCTGTTTCGAGTGCAGGTGAAGCGAGGGGGGCAGCTAATTTTTACAGCGTCTAATAATGACCCTTATCCGCCCAGGCAAATGAGGCAGCATCACGGACTCGATGTGATGAGGGCAATTGAGAGCGATCGCTGGGAAGCCCGGGTCACGAACACGGGCATTTCTGGCATCGTCGACCCTAGAGGTCGCACAAAATGGCTGTCTGCCCCCGATGAACGGGTGAGTCACCAGGCCGAACTCTATCGCCGAGAGACGCTAACTCCCTACGTGCGGTGGGGCGATTGGCTGACGCCGACCCTGTTGGGTTTGGTAGCGATTAGCCTCAGGAAATAACTAGCCTGAGATGGCACGTTCAATCAGAGTGTTTCTGTTTATAACTTTCACAGGTTGCTTTCACGGGTTGCTTTCACGGGTTACTTTCACCGGCAACCAGCGCGTCAATCTCTGCGCTGGGCAGCGCATCCGCTAGCCATAGCCCCTGCCCCCGCTGACAGCCGAGTGCCGTTAGCTGATTCATTTGCTCTGCGGTTTCAATCCCTTCTGCAATCACCTCCATCCCCGCACTTTGGCCGAAGGCGACAATTGTCTTGACGATGTCGACGCCTTCTTCGTGGTTGAGTTCGTTGACGAAGGATCGGTCAATTTTCAACATATCTACCTCAAGCTGGCGAAGACGACTTAGCGAGGAATGGCCTCGACCAAAGTCATCTACACAGAGGCCAAACCCTAACTGCTTGAGCTTTTGCAAGGTGTCTGTAATCACTGGCTCGCCGCTGATTAGGACGCTTTCGGCAATCTCTAGCTGAAAAGCGGATGCGGGTAGCTGATACTTTTTGAGTGCTGCTTGCCACTGAACAATCAGCTGTGGATAGCGAATCTGCGTTAGAGAGAGATTGATGTGAATCTTTAGTGGTAGCTGGTCGGGAGATGAGGGCTGGTCTGCGGGCTGCAAGCTACCGTTTTCCTGTTGAATTTTGCGCCAGTTGACCAGTTGCTCGCAGGTGAGCTGTATGGTGCGACTGCAGATCTGGCGGATGATGCCAATGTCTTCGGCGATGGTGATGAAGTCTCTGGCTGGGAGGTAGCCTTTGGTTGGGTGGTGCCAGCGCAGCAGCGTTTCTAGGCCGTATAGCTGACGGGTGCCGAGATTGAAAATCGGCTGGTAGTGGAGATGCAGCTGATCGTTTAGAACGGCGTGGCGAAGTTCGTCTTCGAAGCTGAGGCGCGCCTTCACGCGGTCCTTCATTTCGGCATTGAACACGACGAACTGCTGACCGCTGAAGGGAATCTCATCCTGAATGAGAATGGGTGATTTTTGGTCAGTATATTGTTGCTGGAGCTGGCCTTCAAGCTGGGCTTTGAGCTGGGCCTGTACGCGTTTTTTGGCCTGTTCTTTGGCCTGGTACATGGCGATGTCGGCATCTCGTAGGGCAGCTTCTGGCTGGCGGTAGCCCAAGCTGCTGAAAGTAATCCCGATGCTGGCACTGATAAAAATTTGGTGGTTGTCTATCTCGCAGGGTTCGTTGAGCTTTGCCTGCAGCCGTTTGACGGCGGTGACGGCTTGTCTTTCGCTTGAGAGGGCATCTAGCAGGATGGCAAATTCGTCTCCGCCAAGCCGAGCGACCAGATCGCTCTTTCGCAGCAGCTGCTTAATTTGTTTTGCGACGTGGGTGAGCAGGCGATCGCCTATGTCGTGCCCGAGGGTATCGTTGACCGGTTTGAAGTTGTCGAGGTCAATAAAGAGCACCGCGTACTGATGGCTGGGCTGGCGATTGGTAAGCTGTATGGCCTGGTCGAGTCGCTGTAAAAAATAGCTGCGGTTAGGTAAGCCCGTTAGCGGGTCGTGGAGTGCTTTGTGGCGTGAAGCGGCTTCTCTTTTGAGCAGGGTGGTTTGGGTTTTGAGCAGACGGTGAAGGGATCTAGTCAGGCTCGCGGTTCGTTCTTCGACTCGCTGCTCTAGGGTTTCGTTTGCTTGCTGAAGCTTTAAGCTTTGACGGCTCAGCTCCATCTGAGCAACGACTTGGCGGCTGAGGACCTGCAGCGTCTTTCTCTGCGCTTCGGTGAAGGAGCGGGGTTCGTAGTCGATCACACAGAGTGAGCCCAGCGCGTGGCCGTCAGGTGTGATCAGCGGTGCCCCCGCGTAGAAGCGAATGTAGGGCGGACCAGTCACCAGCGGGTTGTCACAGAATATGCGGTGGCGGTGGGTATCTTCTACAACCATGACGTTTGGTTGCTGGATGGTGTGAGCGCAAAACGCAATGCTGCGAGGCGTCTCGCTCACTTCCATGCCGATTTTGGCTTTGAACCACTGGCGGCTGGCGTCTATCAGGCTAACTAGCGCAGTAGGCGTTTGGCAGATATGGGCTGCGATCGCTGCGATGTCGTCGTAGGTTTCATCGGGTAGGGTGTCTAAGATGCCATAGTCGTTTAGCTTCGCGAGGCGAAGCGTTTCTTTGGCTGACCAGGGGGCTAATGTCATGGTTGAAGTGCTTTTAGGGAACCGGTTCCGACGAGGTAGCTAGCGCTGATGAGAATTTATCAGTCTACGACAATGCACTGAGATCAGTATGTAACATAAGACTCGTATTGTGTGGATGTGCAACATTGCGATATCAAATCGTGATTTGTTGATTTCTCCAATTCCTGGGTGTTTCCGTATTTTTTCGTTCAAAAGCGATGACACCATTCCAGAATGCGATTCCAAGCCCACCAGCGATCGCTGTCTTTGTACGCACGCTGACAGGCCGGGCTACTGATGTAGCCGACATGCCCGCCCTGCTGGGTTAAAACAAGTTTGATGTGGGAGTTGGCCGCGCAGACGGTTTCAACCTCTTCGACTAGGCTAGGAGCAAATAGCGGGTCGTCGGCTGCGTAGAGAATCAGCGTAGGTTTTGTGAGCTTGGGCAGCAGGTAAAGGCCGCTGGTCGCACGGTAGTAATCTTCTACAGTATCGAAGCCAAGCTTGGAGATGACCATTTCATGATCAAAGCTCCAGATGCTGTGCACGCGATCAACGGCGGCTGGATCGAAGGCTGCTGGGTGCGATCGCTGGAGCTGCTGCAGGAGCTGCTTTAGCTTGCGGGTAATGGCTTTTTCGAGATATTTGCCAAGGGGGGCTTGGGTGAGATAGGTGAGCGATCGCGCCGACTCTAGGGCCGGGCAGATCACCGCGCCCCCAGCAATATCATCCGCGGTGATATCGAGCTGAGCGCCCCACTCTGGCAGATCTTGCGCCGCCTTGATGCCCCAGAGTGCCAGCAGACCGCCCAGCGAAAATCCCGTAAACCAGATGGGCGTAGGGCATCCCATTTCCTTCGCCGCCGCCGCAATCCGAACAAAGTCTTCTCCTTCGTACAGCCCATCTGAAGTGAGCGCTGGAGAAAGCTGGGCCGTTTTGCCATGGGCGCGCCAGTCGAAAACGACGACAGCGTACCCCTGGGCAAAGGCCTTTCGGGTCATAATTTTGAGAAACCACTGGTCTTCGAGGTCGCCGGTGATGCCGTAGGTTCCAACGATGGTGCCGATGGGGTTGGCAGGGATGGCGACCTTGCCGAAGAGGGGAACACCTTGGGCCCCAGTAAACACGGTTTCTTGAAAAATCGGTTCCGGTTCGGTGAGGGTTCCCTGCCAAATTTGCGGCGCCCTGAGCCCGGCATAGAGGGTCATGAGTAGGCCATTGCGAAGCGGCCAAGGCGCGCGGTACGACGGTGGATGCATACTAGACGTGGCAGGTTCGCCCTCACTTTAGAACTGAACTAGGCAGAGATGACAGGGACTTTCGGCCTATTTTCCTGCGAGATATTTTCCTGCCATTTGCGCGGGGCGCTCGCACGGCGAATGTTTCGCCAAATTTGAGTGCCTGCCTTGGTGCCATCGGCAACGGCGATAGTCACCTGGTTGAGCCCTTTTTTCAGATCGCCTAGGGCGAAGATACGCTCGTGGGTGGTCTGAGCCATATCGTTTGTGATTAGGTTTTCGCCATCCCAGGTTAGCTGGTCTATACCTTTGAGGTAGTGGTTGTGGTAGATGGACCCCATGCTGATGAGGCCGGTGGTGGCCTCGACGACGGTGCCATCTTCTAGAGCAACGCCGCTGAGCTGGTGATTTTCTCCCAGAAACGATTCGATGGGCGACTCGTAGAGGGGGTAGCCGTGGTCGGCTAGCTTTTGCTTCATGGCGCTGCTGACTGGGTAGCGGCCATCTGTGAGGACGGAGATGTAGGGTGTAAACCAGTTCAAGACGAAGGCTGCATTAATCTGCGCTTCTTTGCCCGCGATCAGCACGGCTTTTTGGTCCCACATATCGTAGCCATCGCAGATCATGCATACATGCAGGGTATAGCCTGCGTAGTCGTACACGTTTTGCATATTTTCAAGCTCTGGCAGCACGTCGATGACGCCAGAGGCGGCGACGAGATACTTGCTACGCAGCGTGTAATTCTTGCTGTTCTTTTTACCAATTTTAACTTCAACGGCAAAGGTCTCCCCTTCGTCGGTGACATTTTCAACGAAGGCCCGGAGATGGTCTGCCCCCCAGGCGAGTGCCTGCTTTGTGCCATGAGAGAGAATGTCACGGCCCGGCGTTTCGGGGTCGAAACCGAGGTAATTGCGGGTTTCTTGCATCCAGAGCGATCGCCCTTTACCCTTCTCAATAATGAGACACTTCAACCCGTAGCGAGCGAGATAAATAGCCGCTGAAAGCCCGCCCATGCCACCACCGACAACGATAGCGTCATAAACGGTCTCTAAATGATTTTCGATGGTAGCACTGGAAATTTTCATAGGTCGTTTTGGGTGCCGAAACTTAGACGCAACTTAAATGAAGCGTGGATGGATGAGGAGTGTAGTGTGCAAGCTTGAGGATTAACCGCTAGGGAATAACGATGAAGGCTAATCTATGCCAATTCAGTACATCAAGGCAGACAATCTATCGGCTTTCGAATGCAGCCGATAGATTGCGTACGAAGCCTGCCTGCAAAATTGGTCAGTAAAACCTAATTTGCTGGCTTAGCCTACAAACTCTTTGACGGGCTCAGAGACACCAGGTGCATCTTGACCTTTGAGGTAGGCCAGCATAGTGTCAGCGTCAGAGACTTCGAAAGGATCTGTGGGGCAGTTGTCGCCAAAGTCGGGCTCGATGAACATTTTCTCAATGTTGAGATCGTTGATGAGCGCGGAGTAGCGCCAGGAGCGCATCCCGAAACCAAGGTTGGTTTTCTCGACCAGCATGCCCATCTTGCGGGTGAATTCGCCGTTGCCATCGGGCAGCAGCTTCACGTTTTGAACACCTTGCTGTTTGCCCCACTGGAACATCACAAATGCATCATTTACAGAGATGCAGTAAATCTCGTCGACGCCCTGCGCCTTGAACTCATCGAAGAGTTCTTCGTAGCGAGGAAGGTGGTTGGAGGAGCAGGTAGGGGTGAACGCACCAGGCAGTGAAAAGAGGACAATTTTCTTACCAGCGAAGATGTCTTCGGTGGTTTTGTCTTCCCAGCGGTAAGGGTTTGGCCCCTCGACAGATTCATCGCGAACGCGGGTTTTAAAAACGACGTTGGGCGCTTTAGTGATAACAGACATGAATAACCTCCTGGTCGGCAATGAATAATGTATCGGCAACAGAACGCAGTTAGCCTGAGCACGGACCCAACCATGCGTCTCATGAAGTTTGCGCTTTGCTCAAGCTTTCTCTGCTGCCATAAGTCAGAATAATTCTTATTTAGGAAAAGTGCAACTTCAAGAATCATGAAGTCTTAAGAATATATCTTGTATAGGTGTCATGCTGATAAGCAGATGTTACATTGAGGAAGTAGTTTGTACTACGTGTGGGTCACTCTATGGACTGTGATCTATAGGTTGCATGCTTCGTTCACGGCAATGGCTGTTGCGTAGGCGCTACTGGGTAGTGGTCTGGCTGGCTAAGGGTCTGGCTAGATCAGGTCTGGTGAACTGAATGGATGTGAAGGAGTAACCTCGCTGAGGTTGGAGGTAAAAATGTCACAGCACACAGAAGAAATTATTCAAACGCTGAAGGCGAAGAATCTGCGGGTAACGCCCCAGCGATTTGCCGTGTATGCCAATCTGCTAGGCCGTGAAGACCATCCGACGGCTGAGCAAATTTTGAACGACCTTAATAAGGACGCACCGACGTCTTCTCAGGCCACGCTCTACAGTTCGCTGCAGGCGCTACGCAATGTTGGCCTGATTCGCGACATTTTGCTGGAGGAAGGGGTCTGCCGGTACGACGCCAATGTGGGCTTGCACCATCACTTTCGCTGTCGTAGCTGCGGTGCCATTGAAGATGTGGCTTGGGAGGAGCTGCAGCCGATAAGCACCGATAGCCTGCGACCCGGGCTAAAGGTAGATAGCTATGAGGTGACGGTGCATGGGTTGTGCGATCGCTGCCAGTAATTAGCTAATGAGCTAATCATGACTTAGCTTAGAGACTTAGTTTAGAGACTTAGCTCAAAAAGGAGAGAAGTGCCTCTGAGAACTGTTTTGGTGCATCTTGCTGTACCCAGTGGGAAGCGCCTGCGATCGCCTGAAACCGAGCCGTTGGGATTTCACTGGCCAGCTGCTGTCCATCTTCCGCCTTTTGCCAAGGATCATCCATCGCCCACAGCACGAGCGTAGGCGCTGAAATTCGACGATGACGATCTACTAATGCCATGGTTTGATTTGCATTCAGCGCAGCCGCATTGCGCAGTAGGCTCAATTTTCCTTCCTCGCTATTCCAAGGGGCAATGATGCCTTCGCGAAACTCAGCAGTGAGCCGCTGGTGATTCGACAGCCCTGCGCCCAAACTTT
>JBCBFY010000044.1:19862-35415 GCA_038527325.1 Cyanobacteria bacterium J06614_10 | reverse complement strand
TGTATTCGGGCTTATTGGATGGGAAGGTTGCATTTTTGCCTGTCCAGGCTGACTGGGGAGTGGCAGCTGCGAATGCGTCGGAGGCGGTCATCTCTTTGATGGAAAACTGTGTTTCGCCGAGTTCTTCGCCTGCAGCAGTGGTAAAGGTTCCTCGATTTAGGGCGCTGTTAAAGTCGCCGAGGACGATGACGGGGTAGTTTTGCGCGTATTCTTCTGAGAGCGATCGCACAAATCGCGTTTGGTTTACTCGCGTGTCTTCTGCAAAGGCTTCTAGATGAATGCTAATCACTATCAGGGTTTGCTCGCCGAGCTGTATTTCAGCTACCTGGGCAAGACGGTCTAGGTAAAAGGCTTTGTAAAAGAAGTTCTTAGCGACTCTCTCTAATACGATGCGGCGATTTTTTGCGATGGGGTAGCGGCTGAGGATAGCTTGCCCCGAGAGAATCTTGCCGAAATGGGCAGTAGGTGGCCAGTACGGGAAAGGCAGATAGTTTTTGTCCCAGTTGATGGCGATCGCACTTTTTCCCATGTCTAGCCCTTTTGCCAAAGCTTCTACTTGGTTTATCCCGTAGGAGCGTTTGGCGGCGATGTCTACTTCTTGCAAGCCGACAATATCGGGTTGGACGGACTGGAGTGCTGCGATCGCCTGCTGCTGGTTGGCTTTGAAAAATGCTTCGTCGGGTCGTTCGGTCGTGTTATTTGCTAGCCCAGAGAGGTAGCCAATGTTGTAGCTGACAATGGTATAGCTATCTTTGGGCGTGGCAGAGGGCGCGTCGTAGTCGGCTGTCGATGCATAGGTCTGCGGGGCTGTGGTGCTGGCGCTGGCCCAAAAGAAAAAGAGTGCGATCGCGGCTGTCGGTAGGCCAACCAGCAAAGCCAATCCTTTCAAAAGCATTTTCATAGACTCCCCTCTAAGACGTTTCTCAGCAGCTTTTCTTTCAGGCTTTTATTTCACCAGGCCTTTCTTCCAGATGTTCCTGTCTATTGTCCGTACTCCGCTCATTCCAACATATTTTGATAGGAGTGCCCTCGCCGGGTAACCTATGTAAACATTCCGAAGCGACTAAATGTCTGTCAAAAACATAATCTTCTACGGTCTGCTTGCTTTCATCCCAGTTTCAATTGCTGCCCATTTTCTTGGTTGGAGTGAGTTAATCGTATTTGTGACAGCAGCTCTAGCAATCATTCCTTTGGCGGGGTGGATGGGGACGGCCACTGAAGAGATTGCCGTCGTTTTAGGACCTTCTTTGGGCGGTCTGATGAATGCTACCTTTGGCAATGCTACAGAGCTGATCATTGCTATTTTTGCGCTGCGTGCTGGGCTCGTAAATGTCGTGAAGTCCAGCATTACAGGCTCTATCATCGGCAATTTGCTCCTGGTGATGGGCCTATCGATGCTGCTGGGCGGTCTCAAGTTCAAAGAGCAAAAGTTTCAACAGACCATTGCCAGGCTAAATGCGTCGGCTATGAATCTGGCGGTGATCGCTATTTTGCTGCCCACCGCTGTAGATTTCACCACGCCAAGTATTGATGAACCCACGCTTCAGAAGCTCTCAGTTGCTGTCGCGGTCGTTTTAATACTGGTGTATGCGCTGACTCTGCTTTTTTCGATGAAAACCCACGCCTACCTCTACGATGTGGGTGTCGCAGAAGAAGAATTTGTCAGTATTGACAAACCAGATACTGAAGTGGATGCCAGCCCTGAGCACGAGCCCAATCTTCCCCTGTGGATAGGGGTTTTACTCGCGGCTACGCTGGCAGTCGCCATTGAGTCAGAGTTTTTAGTGGGAACGTTGGAAGTTGCTTCCAAGCAGCTAGGGCTTTCCGAACTATTTACCGGTGTGATTATTTTGCCGGTGATTGGCAACGCGGCGGAGCATGCCACGGCGGTCACCGTCGCGCTCAAAAATAAGATGGATCTGTCTCTAAATGTGGCGGTCGGCTCCAGCTTGCAGATTGCGCTCTTTGTTGGGCCGCTGCTGGTGATTATTGGCGCGCTCATGGGTCAGCCCATGGACTTAGATTTCAATAACTTTGAGCTGCTGTCTGTGGTGGTTGCCGTTTTGGTGGCCAACTCCATTAGTAGCGATGGCCGCTCGAATTGGCTAGAAGGGACGCTACTTTTGGCCACTTACACTGTCATCGGTCTCTCTTTCTATTTCCATCCCATTATTGAAGGCATCGGATGAAATAGAAGTCGATGTAGACAATCTTTGTGACTGGATTTGAACTATTGAAGCCTCGTGAAGTTAATTGGCAACTGGGCACTCTTTTGGGGCTATATGAGATAGTGTAATGTCATATAGCGTTACATTTGCTCGTACTCGGTAGGTATCTTAAATGTCAACTTTGAAAGGAAGCATAAAGCTATCTGACCTCTTCGCACTCTCTAATGCAGATCGCGAAGAAACTCTCAGTAATCTTGTAGAATGCGCAACTAAGCCTACTAAAGATGAAACCCGCGAGCAGACCGAAGCTCTCGACGCGCGACTAAGAAAGTTCGAGTGCCGCTACGAAATGTCGTCTGCCACGATGCAGCACAAACTCTCCGAAGGTGTAATCAAAGAAACGGCTGACATGTGTTCATGGATGCTACTAATTAAGGCAAGAGAGAGTTTTGAGTCAGAATCCGCCGCCGCATCGTCCGAATCGGCTTAAGAGCTATTTGGAAACTCACGAAACTGTACTTGCTCAATTGAGAAGTGATGGTTTTGTGGGAGAGGACAATATCAGGCTCAGCGCTAGCAGCAAGCAGCTCCTCATGTATGGCGAAATTGCCTGCCTGGGAGGCATTGTCGTTAGAGTAGAGAAGGCTTTGCGCATCCTAGAGAGCAATGGAAGTAATTCTTTAGTGGAAACAGACTGGTATGCCTACAACGTGTCTGTGCGCAATGTAGCCAACGTATTTAGATATGACAACCAGGATGTTGATTTCACGTTTCGAGAAGGACATCAAGACCGTCATCACAAACACGTTTTTGATTGGACAACGGGCGATGAGTTGGAGGTTCAATGGGTAGGCGCTGACAATTGGCCGAAGCTCAATCAGGTTATTGAAGAAGCTCGTGATTGGTACTGGGCGAACAAGGATCAGCTACCAGAACCTGATAGGTATCCAGCTATTGATCTTCGTTAATCAGCGTTAACCAGCGTTTATCGACTGAATTAGCTTTTGTGTGAATGGATGATCGGATAGTTGATGGTGTTTGGAGCTTTGTATGGCTGCTCTGATGCATCCTGTGAAGTTGCGCAAAACCGTTTGAGTATTGGGGTGAGTTAGGCCTAGCTGCTGGGTTAAAACGATCATCGCTTCGCGAAAGAGTGGCTCTGCTTCGCTGTAACGTGCCTGAGATTCGTACAGTCCGGCCAAGTTATTGAGGCTGATGGCAGTGTCGGGATGGCGATCGCCCAATTCTGTTCGTCGGATGTCGAGGGCCTGCTGAAAGAGGGGTTCGGCTTTTGCATAAAATCCTTGGGACTCGTATAGCGATGCGAGGTTGTTTAGGCTGATGGCGGTGGTGGGGTGGCGATCGCCCAATTCTGTACGTCTGATATCGAGGGCCTGTTGGTAGAGCGGCTCTGCTTCGCTGTAGCGGCCCTGCGAACGGTACATCTCAGCCAGATTGTTCAGGCTAGTAGCCGTTTCAGGATGGCGATTACCCAGTTCTGTACGTCGAATATCGAGGGCTTGATGGTAGAGCGGTTCGGCTTCGCCGTAGCGGCCCTGAGCGCTATAAAGTGTGGCCAAATTGTTCAGGCTAGCGGCGGTGTCAGGATGGCGATCGCCCAGTTCTGCTCTCCGAATATTGAGGGCTTGGTGGTAGAGCGGTTCGGCTTCGTCGTAGCGGCCTTGGGCGCTGTAGAGTGCCGCCAAGTTGTTCAGCGTGAGGAGAGTCTCAGGATGATGGTCACCCAGCTCGCTTTTCTTGAGGGCGAGTGCTCGAATGCAGAGTCGTTCTGCCTCGGCGTACAGCCCCTGCGCGTAAAACACAATGACTAGCTTGTCTAGGTTTCGCGCCAAGCTGATGCCCTGTTCTTCGAAGCCGCGCTTGCCACTCAGCGCCGACAACACTTCAGTGCTTGTCATGTCATAAAAGCGCTGCAGTAGGTCGGCATACTGCCGGGTGAGCCCCCTGAGTAACCTGCCGCTGGTTTCTGCGATCGCCTCCATAGCAGGCAGCAGGTAGGTAGTGACCAAAGCCAGTGCTTCTGCGCCAGAGGTACGAGCCGTTTCCAGTTCGTCTAGCAGTCGGCGACTCCGCTGGCGGGCATCCTCAAGGTTGCTCTGCAGCAGCTGTTCACCGCTCTGCTTGAGGAGTGCAAAGGTCGAAGGCGTACTCTCTGGCGTTTGTACCACCTGGGTCAGCGTCAGCTGCGGGTTAAACCAGCCATGCATATCCGGCATGGCATGCAGCGCGGTATCGAGTAAAACTGGGGTCATCCACCATATTTGCCGTAATGGAAAGGCAGTCAGCGGCTCTCGGTTAAAATTCAGCGTTCGCAAAGAGTCTGCCAAAGACGCCTGCGACTGAAATGCCTTTGAAAATCCAGAGATAGAGACGACCTTAGTAGCACTCTCCGATGCAGACATCAGCGATTGCCGTAGTGCTGTAATAGCTTCAGCTGCCGTTTCACAGACAGGCAGTTCAATCTCTGCGCAGTCGATTCCTTCGGCTGCCAGTTGTTGCAGCACCGTCTGACGCGAAAACTCCGAAGCGTATTCTACTCGGGCGAGCCCGCTGCCTTCTCGCTTTGCCCACAAAGCCAACCGCTGGCAAACTGCCTCTACAGAGCCCTGGTTATCATCCGCTTCAGCACTACCTACCATGGATTCAGCGAACCTAGTGGGTTCGCCAGATTCGGTAGATTTGGCCTTAGAACGTGCCACCTAAAGCGTCCTCTGATAAGTGCTTTTGTGCGACGAGAATATCAACCACCAAAGGGTGAATGCCAAACCAACGCTGCCCGTTGAATTCTTGCACTGCCCGGGCGTTTAGCAGCGAGTAGAGCGCCGGATTCGTCATCTGAGCCCCTTTCTCACCATCATAGATTCTCACCAGCAGAGCTGCCTTGTCTTCGTAACCCACGTTTTGTGCATCGTATGGACTTTGTCCCAAGCGCCGTTCATAGTCGCTGCGCAGATTTACAATCGCCGCGTCCGCGTCCGCCTCGTTAATCAAGGCTGCGCCCCTAATTGCGGCGCCATCGGCAGCGTAGTTTACCAGGCTAAATAGATTGCGCAAGTTTCCGCCCGAGGCAACGATCAGCCGGGGCAAACACGTCGGCTCGAATAGGCCTAGGTCCATGCGCACAGCTAGTGCCCTCTCGACAGCGCCCTGTCCCCGTTCGTTGGGTAGGTGCTCTGCGTCAAACATGGGCGTATCGGGAATTACGAAGCTCTGATGGCTAGAAAAGGGCAGCCGGGCAGCTTTGGCAGAGTAGTAGAGGCTGATGGGCAGGGTGAAAATGAGATGCGACCTCAGTTCCTGAAAGATGTTGGCGTAGGTGATAAAAAGATCTTCGATTTGTGCGCTGGGAATGCCTGCCCGGTCAAAATCTTCCCCAACAATTAGCCACTGCTTGCCTGTGGTTTCCCGCAGCAACAGGTTGCACTCATCGAGCAGTCTGTTGGCTAGCTCTATCAAGGTATCTAGGCGGGTTATCCGATATGAAATCACCTCTTTTTTGCGAGCTGAGGCAAACTTCATTTCACCTTTTAGGGTCGCAAATAGCCCTAGTACCTTTTGCCAGAGCGAGTCGGTGCCAGCTCCGATTCCGCCTGCAAGCTTGGTGCTTGCTGCCTGCGCAAGTTCGCGGGTTTCTTTTTCTGTAGCAAACCAATCCCAGATCTCCTGGAGCCGTCTATCCGAAGGCCGATGATTGGCGCCGCCTTCACTGATGGGCTTGGCCGTCTGCTTAGCAACTTCCATCATCATCAGGAGCAAAACGTCTAGGGGCTTGAAGCTGCCAGGATCTAAGACGTCAACGGCGCTGAAGCGGATGGGCTGAAACTTGTCAGAAATTTGGGTGAGGAGACGAGAAATTTCGGTGGACTTGCCGACGCCCCGATGGCCCATTACGCAGGCTTTGAAGTGTAGGCGGTCGGCGTAGGCCCGCTCTAGGCCCAGCTGTAGTCGCTCCATCTTGTCGCCACCACGGACGACGTTGATTTCTGGGGTGTAAAAGGTATCTAGCTGCTCGGCAGTGAGGAGGGGTTCAGGCTGCAGAACGCGATACACCTGATCTATCTGGGTCGCTTTTTGGAGCTGGGTGAGTTGGGGCGCAGCGCTTTGGAACATCATCGTCTGCCGAAATGAGAGTGGACGCGAGTTCGGAGTGAGCGATATACCGAATACTGGCACGAAGTCGCTCGCCGGGGTCAAAACGTTACCAATCGCTACAGGGCATCTCCTTCTTTGACTTTGCCAAAGCGGCGATCGCGTCGCTGAAAAGCCTGCAGCGCCTGGTGAAATTCATCGGTGTCGAAGTCTGGCCACAGCGTATCGGTCACATAAAACTCTGAGTAGGCCAGCTGCCATAGCAAAAAGTTGCTAATGCGCATCTCGCCACTGGTGCGGATTAACAGGTCAGGGTCGCTGACATTGGAAGTGTAGAGGTGACGGCTAAAGAGGGCTTCATCGATATCTTCGGGGTCTAGAAGGCCCGCTTTGATTTGCTGTGCGATCGCACGACAAGCCTGCAAAATCTCTTGCCTACCGCCATAGTTGGTCGCCACCGAAAACCGAATGCCTTGATTTTGCTGGGTCATGGTCACGGCGCGGTCAATTTCTTTTTGGAGCGTTTTTGGTAGCGCGGCCAAATTACCGACAAATTCTATCCGCACGCCCTCTTCCATCATTTCTTTCAGCTCTTGGCGCAACACACGCTCAAACAGTGCCATCAAAAACTCCACTTCCCGCGTTGGGCGGCCCCAGTTTTCCGTCGAAAAAGCATAGGCCGTCAGCGCGTGAACGCCCCAATCTCGGCAGCAGCGCAGCAGCTTTTTGAGCGTATCGACCCCCTTGCGATGACCCATCACGCGAGGCAGTCCGCGCTGCTTCGCCCACCGCCCGTTGCCATCCATAATCACCGCAACGTGGGCTGGCATGCGCGCCTTATCCAAATCTGCTGGCAGTGCCAGTTGAGATGTCGAAGGTGCAGCAGAGACACTGAAATTAGCCGTCATTTCTTTTCCTGAGGAGTGGGGCTAGGTAGCCTACGCTTAAGATTGCTCAACAGGTTAATGCCTTTGATGCTGAGCCGCCGACCTAGGCTGCGTAGCTGTGGAGCAACGGTATCACCATCTCCCGACGGTGAAAACTTCGCAAGCAACAATTCCCTCAGTTTACTGCTCGTCAGGGGCCGATTTAACAAGCCCTTCTCAGCGACCGAAATGGACCCTGTTTCCTCAGAAACCACCACACACAGGCACTGCTCTACCCGCTCGGTAATGCCCATGGCGGCGCGGTGCCGGGTGCCGAGCTGGCGCGAAGCATCCCGCTCAGAAATGGGCAAAATCACCCCCGCTGCAATCACCCGCGACCCACGAATGAGTACGGCGCCATCGTGCAGCAGCGTCGTGGTTTGAAAAATGGTCTGCAGGAGCTCTCGCGAAAGGACCGCGTTGAGCTTGACGCCCGGCACCGAAAAATCGCTTTCTTCGATGGGTTCGTCAGTCTCCAAAATCATCAGCGCTCCGGTGCGATTTTGGGAGAGCCCCTTGACCGCTTCAACGAGCTCATCGATTACGCTATTAGCCGTCGACAGGTGATTTTCTTGGCCGATAAACAGCTGAGCGACTTCACCGCGACCCAGCAGCTCTAGCAGACGCCGAAAGTCTGCAACTAGCATGATCGCCAGAGAGACAGAGGCCCCCAGCAAAATTTTCTCCATCAAAAAATGAAGCACCACAAAGCCCAGCACGCCGCTGAGCAGTGTGGCTGCCATCAAAACCATCAGCCCCTGCACCATCCACATCGTGCGGCGATCGCGGATCACCGATAGCACCATGTAAACCAGTGCAAACACTAAACCAATATCAATGATGGTGCGGTACAAGAGTCAGACCTTTTTTACCCCAGTCACTTTTATCTGCGTCTAATCTGTATCGATTAATGACCGTATACTACTGCGCTATCGTCACTAACGATGCCCGATATGACAAGCAATATCACCCTTCTACTAGGACATTTGGTAAGTTGCTCGTTCGGGGCCGCTGCTTTGTCAAATTTTGATAATAGCCAGTCTAGGCGGGCTGTAATGCCGCTGGTAGGCAGTCGTTGCGTACCAGATCCGCGTAGGTCTCTCTGCGCAAAATAATTTCGGCCTGCCCATTGTTCACCAATACAGCTGCAGGCTTAGGAACTCGGTTGTAGTTCGAAGACATGCTGTAGTTGTAAGCGCCGGTTGCCGGGACCACGAGGATGTCTCCTGCCGTGAGGGCGGGCAGGCTGGCGCCATGGATGACCACATCCCCCGATTCACAGTGCTTGCCTGCGACTGTCATGGTTTCACTCAGGGGCGCCGACATTTTGCTCGCGGCCAGTATGCGATACACAGACTGATAGGTGATGGGTCGAGGATTATCTGACATGCCACCGTCGACAGAGACGTAGGCGCGAATGCCGGGAACGGTCTTCTGGCCGCCCACGGTGTAGGCGGTGACGCAGGCAGAACCGATCAGCGATCGCCCGGGTTCACACAGCAGCTTTGGCAGCGGCAGGTTGTTGGCTTGGCAGGCGGTTGTCATGCTCTGGCACACCGTTTTTGCCCAGGCATCAATACTCGGCGGATCGTCTGATTCTGTGTAGCGAATGCCGAGGCCACCACCAATGTCGATTTCTTGAATGGTGATGCCATACTGGCTTGCTGTTTGGAACCAGCGCATCATCACCCCGGCCAAGTCGTGGTGGGGCTGCAGTTCAAAAATTTGTGACCCGATGTGGGCGTGCAGGCCAATGCAGTGAACGCCGCTGCCTTGCTGGGCGATAAAGTCAAACACGGCTTCGAGCTGCTCTGGGTCGAAGCCAAATTTGCTGTCGATATGGCCGGTTTGAATGTACTCGTGGGTGTGGCATTCAATGCCTGGGGTTAGCCGGAGCAAGATGGTTGCTCGCTGGCCAGTTTCCTGTGCAAGCTGATTGAGCGTTTTAAGTTCGTGCCAGTTGTCTACGACGATGCGGGCATCGGCCTCAAGACCCAAAGTTAGCTCTTCGAGAGACTTGTTATTGCCGTGAAAGTAGAGCTTTTCGCCGGTTGCCCCAGCCGCGATCGCAGTCTGGAGTTCGCCGCCAGAGACCACATCAATGGCCAGTCCTTCTTGAAGCGCGATCGCACACACTGCCAAGCAGTTCCACGCCTTTGATGCGTATACGACCAGCGATTCTCCGCCGTAGTGCGTTTGAAAAGCCTGTGTGTATTGTTGGCAAGCTGTCCGCAGCGTTTGCTCATCTAATATATAGAGCGGCGATCCAAACTGTTCTACCAGTTCCACCACATCACAGCCCCCCACGACCAGATGGTCCTCCTCATTGACAGCGGCAGTCAGCGGCAGCAAGGTCTGGTTGGGAGAGGTATCAGCGGTAACCGCCGCTAGATATTGCAGACTTGAAGCTTGAGTGCTCGAATCCTGAAGAGCGGCTGAGACAGTGGAAACCATAGGGCGTTGAAATTGGGGATGAAGAAGTAGCAGTTAGTCGGACATACTCAGTGTACAGTTGGCCGACGTTCTATAGTGTTAGCAAGGGCTTAAGGAACCGATGCTCATTGTCTTTGTCACTGCCTTATCTGGCTTGCCTACCTCTGGTAGAAGCTGATATCCCAGCTGTTCTAGCGCTAGACCAGCGATGTCTAGGCGGTCTGTGGACACGCTCTGGCTACCAGCGAGAACTTGAGAGTGACAAAAGCGATTTGTTGGTTTTAGTGAGTGCCCTTGCTGCAGACCCCATTCAGCAGCGGATTGCCCGGCCTTCTGAGGATGTGACAGATACGCTAGCCGCTCAAGCACCGACCTTGGAAGCACCGCTCCAAGGCTCAACTCAGCAGGCATCTCTCTACAATATTTCGCTGCTGGGGGTTGCGTGCCTGTGGGCCATCCTCGAAGAAGCGCATATCACGACTCTCGCCATCGAGCCTGCACAGCAGGGTCAAAAGCTAGGCCAGCTGCTGCTGAGCGAACTTTTGCTAAGTGGGCGTCAGCGCGGACTCACCCATGCCACACTTGAAGTGCGCGCTTCAAATGTGCGGGCGCTCCAGCTCTACCAAAAGTTTCAGTTCAAGGTGGCTGGTGAGCGTAAGCGATATTACTCAGATGGTGAGAATGCTCATATTCTATGGCGGAGCGGACTGCAGGATAAACAGTGTCTTGAGCAGCTGACTCAGTACCGCCAGTGTTCGATTGGGCACCTGCTCAAGACTGAAAAGTATAAGTTCTTTGCAAAATCCACATAGGCAATTCGCAAAAACCGCATCTCTTTTGCCTTTGGCGGGTGAAGCGAGGATTTGGTCTACCGAAAACGCCCAGATTCCTTTTATACAGGAGCGTTAGAGCAAATGCTGAACCGATAAAAGTGAGTGGCCTATCAAAAGGTCAACATTTATTTTTAAGAGATGTCTGATTTAAATTCTGTTCTTTTGATCGCTTTTCTGACCTAAATACACCCTTTGGGCAGTTGATTTTTAGGATCTACATTTTTCCGTCAGAGAATAGCTCGATTTCCTCTGAATTTCTTCTGGGAGTAGTGAACACCGCCCCCGCTCTCCGAAATTTTGCTGTGTTAGAATCAGCAGTAACCCGACCGCAGCAGGTGATGGAAAACCGCCATGTTTGAACGCTTCACAGAAAAGGCCATTAAGGTCATCATGCTTGCTCAGGAAGAGGCTCGTCGCCTTGGTCACAATTTTGTTGGCACCGAGCAAATTCTTCTAGGACTCATCGGTGAAGGCACCGGAGTCGCTGCAAAAGTCTTAAAATCCATGGGGGTTAATCTCAAAGACGCTCGCATAGAGGTTGAAAAAATTATTGGCCGAGGCTCTGGCTTCGTTGCCGTTGAAATTCCTTTTACGCCTAGGGCAAAGCGCGTTCTCGAGCTGTCGCTAGAGGAGGCCCGCCAGCTAGGACATAACTATATTGGTACTGAACATTTACTCCTAGGGCTTATTCGTGAGGGTGAAGGGGTCGCCGCCCGCGTCTTAGAGAATTTGGGCGTGGACCTATCCAAGGTGCGCACTCAGGTGATTCGCATGCTGGGTGAGACGGCTGAAGTCTCTGGTGGCAGCAGTAGCCAAGGCCGTACAAAGACGCCAACGCTAGATGAATTCGGGGCGAACTTGACCCAGATGGCTTCCGAAGGCAAGCTTGACCCTGTGGTCGGTCGCCAGAAAGAGATTGAGCGCGTCATCCAAATTTTAGGCCGCAGAACGAAGAACAACCCTGTGTTGATCGGTGAGCCGGGTGTGGGTAAAACTGCGATCGCAGAAGGCCTCGCCCAGCGCATTGGCAACAATGACGTTCCTGACATCCTTGAAGACAAGCGCGTTGTTACTCTGGATATCGGCTTGCTGGTTGCGGGTACCAAGTACCGAGGCGAGTTTGAAGAGCGCCTCAAGAAGATCATGGATGAGATTCGCGCAGCGGCGAATGTGATTCTGGTGATTGATGAGGTGCACACGCTAATTGGTGCTGGCGCCGCGGAAGGGGCTATTGATGCTGCAAATATCTTGAAGCCCGCGCTGGCTCGGGGTGAGCTGCAATGTATCGGTGCGACCACCTTGGATGAGTATCGTAAGCACATCGAAAGGGATGCCGCTCTGGAGCGACGTTTCCAGCCGGTGATGGTAGGTGAACCTAGCGTCGATGAGACAATTGAGATTTTGCACGGGTTGCGCGATCGCTACGAGCAACACCACAAGCTCAGAATTTTGGATGAGGCCCTGGATGCTGCGGCTAAGCTTTCTGACCGCTACATCTCAGACCGCTACTTACCAGACAAGGCGATCGACCTGATTGACGAGGCGGGCTCTCGGGTGCGCCTGCTAAATTCTCAGCTGCCACCTGCGGCTAAAGAGCTCGATAAGGAGCTGCGCCAGGTCTTGAAGGACAAGGACAATGCCGTTCGTTCTCAAGACTTTGATAAGGCGGGTGAGTTGCGCGATCGCGAGATGGAAATTAAGACTGAAATCCGCAACATTGCTCAGACTAAAAAGTCGGAAGATGCCGAGAGCACCAAGGAAGATTCTCCTAAAGTGACCGAAGAGGACATCGCGCACATTGTGGCCTCTTGGACAGGCGTCCCGGTCAACAAGCTGACCGAATCTGAGTCTGAAAAGCTGCTGCATATGGAAGATGTTCTTCATCAGCGCCTGATTGGTCAAGATGAAGCGGTCAAAGCGATTTCTAGAGCCATTCGTCGTGCCCGTGTCGGTCTGAAAAATCCCAACCGACCCATTGCGAGCTTTGTCTTCTCGGGTCCCACGGGTGTTGGTAAAACCGAGCTGGCCAAGTCTTTGGCGACCTATTTCTTCGGCGCAGAAGAGGCCATGATTCGCCTCGATATGTCCGAATTTATGGAGCGCCATACGGTTTCTAAGCTGATCGGTTCGCCCCCGGGCTACGTTGGCTACAACGAAGGTGGCCAGCTCACAGAAGCCGTTCGCCGTCGGCCTTACACCGTCGTCTTGTTCGACGAGATCGAGAAGGCTCACCCAGACGTGTTTAACATGCTGCTGCAAATCTTGGAGGATGGTCGCCTGACCGATGCCAAGGGTCGCACGGTAGATTTTAAGAACACGCTCCTGATTCTCACATCGAACATTGGTTCTAAGGTGATCGAGAAAGGGGGGGGCGGTCTTGGCTTTGAGCTGGAGGCTGACCAGGCAGAATCGCAGTACAACCGCATTCGCTCTCTGGTAAACGAAGAGCTAAAGCAGTACTTCCGCCCAGAATTTTTGAACAGGCTCGATGAGATTATCGTCTTCCGTCAGCTCACGAAGGACGAGGTCAAAGAGATTTCTGTCATCTTGCTCAAAGAAGTCTTCAGCCGTCTCGAAGAGCAAGGTATTACGCTGGAGGTCACTGAGAAGTTTAAGGACAGGCTTGTGGAAGAGGGCTACAACCCCAGCTACGGTGCAAGACCCTTGCGCCGGGCAATTATGCGCCTCTTGGAAGATAGCTTGGCCGAAGAGATTCTCTCGGGACGCATTCAGGACGGCGACACCGCAGTCGTGGATGTGTCTGAAGATGGCAAAATTACCGTCAATTCTTCGAAGACAGAAAGCAAACGAGAGCTGATCTCTGCTGCAGACTAGGTCAATAGTCATCAGCTTTCGAAGGCCCTTGCACAGGATGGCATTATGTTTTTGCTTTGCCTGAGAGTGCTTACTGCCTGACTTTCTAGCCCTGCTTTCAAATTTCCTGGAGAAAATGTTCAGGGGGTTTAAGGCAGGGTTAGTTTGTTGGGAGGGACGCTAGAAGTGTGTTCTTTTGTAAATAGACGTAACGCTGTCTTGCGCTCAATAACGAACAAAATCAATAATTAGAAAGAGCCAACGCTGGATCGCAGACGGCTATAGCTTATTGGATTTTTAACTGGTGGAATTGCCATGATTGGTGGGATATTCGAAACGATTGGTAAGACCCTTGGCGTTGGTAAAGAGAAGTATTTTTTAGAGCTCGATGACGCTGCTGAAGAAAGCGTCGAGGCGGTCAAAGCTTCGGTAGCAGGTGCCGTTGAAACGGTTACAAAGACTGCAAAAGAGGCTTCTAAAGAAGTGACTCAAAAGGCTAAAGAAACGGCTGCTGAGGCTGCTGATAAGGCCAAGGTCGTTGTAGAAGAGGTGAGTGACAAGGCTCAGTCGGCTGTGCCTGCAGAAACCAATAAGAAGACGAAGAAGACTCCCAAAAAGAAAGCTGCAAAGGGCAAAAAAGCCGCTGCTAAGCAAAAGGGTGCTGCACCCGAAGAAGTGGCTGAAGCACCTTCTCAGCCTGCTGCACCTGCGAAACCCTCTGCAGAAGAGTTGATTGTGGCTGCGATCGCAGCTGACTCTCAGGGCAAACAGATAGACGGTGACGGCAACGTCGCAAGCGGACCGCAGAACTTTGCCACCGACTACTTGATGACCCCTATCCGTATTCGTCGCCGCATGCCAGGACCTAGCCTATCTGGTTTCAAAGGAATGGCAAAGGACGTAAATCCTAGGCTAAAAGGCTAATGACCTTTTGAGAAGACGCGCTTACAAGCCCGCTGGAACTAATGCTCAGCGGGTTTTAGGTTTGGTGAGATTTGATCAAGACAGAGGGGTCTATGCTTATCGGGTCGCATAGGCCGACATCGGCTCTTTTATGAATCGAATGTATAGATGCTTGAAGGTAGAGCGCAATACCCTTGGTGCGCCGAAGTCTATGGGAATGAGTTTGTCTGGAAGCCGCCAATCTCTCAGGTGTAGCTCACTAGGCTGCAGCTGAGGAAAGTCGATATCAGCTAGATTTGGGCACAGTCCTAGCCGTTGAGACTCGACGAGAGTAGGCACCTGCTCGGGCGCGATGCCCAAAATATCGACCATGGCTCTATCTAGTGCGAAGACGTCGGCAGAAGCGCCCAAGACACCTAAATCTCTGGGCTCGCCGCCGCTAGGTCCGTTGCCTTCATGACCGATGATGCCATCAATAATGGTCAGCTCAGGTGAAATGGCCCTAGCCGTTTCTACCAGCATCGTGCCAAATCGCTGGCGGTCTTTTCCGGCTTCCATATGCCACCAAGCCTTCATCTTGCCAGGCACGCAGCCAAATAGATTTTTCACGCCTAGGGTGACGGTCAGCTGTACATGGGACTTTACCTTTGGCAGGTTGATGACTACGTCGGCGTCCATGGCTTCTTTTGATAGGAGAAGGTTATCGAAGTCTTGGTTGTCTGTGGCGTAGCGCTTGCCGTGCATCTCTACAATGGGCAGGTTGGCTTTTTGGGCCCAGGAGAGGAGTCCATTGGCCTTGGCGACGCCCCGGGCACTCCCAAAGGCCGGGCTATCACCCAAAAAGGGTTTGCCACCAGCGGCTTGTACCATTTTTGCTACGCAGTACACTAGCTCGGGCCGGGTGGTGCATTCTTTGGTGGGGCGCGATCCGGTGAGCAGGTTAGGCTTTAGAAGGACGCGATCGCCTGGACTTACAAACTGCTCCATGCCACCTAAAGGGGCCAACACATCTGCTAGATAGTGTGATAGCGCGTCGATTTCGTAGGTTTTTGCGCTGAGCAGGCTCACCGATGACATGTTTGTGTTTCCTCTGGTTATTTCTCGCTTTTTCTAGCTTATGATGCTGACGCTTTGGGCAAAAACTAGCGGCACCTGGATCAACGTTGTGTTGGTTTTACTGGGTACCGGTAGCGGGTTACTGCTGCAAAATCGGCTCTCTCCTAAGATGCAATCTATCTTTACACAGGCTGTGGGGTTGATGACGCTCTACATTGGCATTTCGATGGCAGGGGCACTCTCACAGGCCACTGCAGGGGGCATTGATGGCGTGATTTTGGCGCTGATATCGCTGGCGATAGGGGGATTA
>JBCBFY010000044.1:0-19763 GCA_038527325.1 Cyanobacteria bacterium J06614_10 | reverse complement strand
CTGGGAGAATGGTGGGAGGTGGAAGCCCGTTTGGTCGCTGTCGGAGACTGGCTGAAAGGGCGTTTTCGAGGCGGCAATCGCTTCACAGAAGGCTTTGTCGCCGCTAGCCTGCTGTTTTGCATTGGACCCATGGCCATTTTGGGCAGTCTCAACAATGGATTGCTAGGCGATGGGACGGTGCTGATTGTCAAAGGCACCATGGACGGGCTGGTCTCTATTGCTCTGACGGGAACGTACGGCGTCGGCGTTGGATTTTCGATTGTGCCAATAATTATCTATCAGGGTGGCTTGTCTCTACTGGCGGGCAGTCTTTCTCAGCTCATTCCTGACCCGACGACCGCGCCGAATATTTTGCTGGTGACGGGTATGGGCGGAGTGATCATTTTAGGACTAGGGTTCAATCTACTAGAAGTGAGTAAGATTCGAACTGCTTCATTTTTACCTGCGCTGGCGCTAGGGCCATTGGTTAGCTGGCTAGCGATGTTTTTGTTTGCTTGAAGAAAGCGTTCGCGCGGTTGCAGAAGGTGCAGGCGATCTTGACGGGCGTGCGGCAGTGGGGCGCTGGTTGTCCAAAACTCGGAAAGTTGACAGAATTTTTGAGGTTTTTCGGGAGGTTTTGAGAATGCAAAATCCACAGGCGATCGCAGTTTGCCAAGTCCATAGGCGACTGGGGTCTGGGTGGGAAATTGCCAAGCCTGTCAGCAGTGTTGTAAATAGGAAAAGATAGGCCACATCGACTGGAAACTGCCAGCGATCGCCCCCACACCGGTAAATGCAGTACTGCATCCAACGAGCGATCGCCAGAGACATCAGCAACACAAAGCCCACCGTATTTGTGGCCAGCAGTAAGCTAAAGCCAAACAATCGCTGAGTTTGTAAAAAAAGATAGATCCACAGTCGAGATTTTTCGTTGAACTGGTTGTAAGTCCAAAAGGACAGGCGAATCGCAACGAGAAACATCAGCCACAGCGCAATATCCTTGATCAACACCGGCCAAAGGCTTGCCCGAACGTTGGCTGCTTCAGCACTCGCTGACCATAGGCTGTAGAAGCCAGCATCCGTCGCAAAAAGAGGACCCGACAGTTGACTGATGACCAGCAATAAACATCCCAGTATGGTGAAGCCTAGTGCCCAGCACCAGGGTAGAGGAGACTTGAGATTAAGCCGGGCCTTGTAGCTGGTGTAGTTGTCAGACAGCGTCGGACGGCTTTCGTGTCGTTCGCCGATTTGGTCATTTTCCTGGTAACCGATTTCGTATACACACCAATAGCTCACAATGAGGAGAAGAAGTGCGATCGCGTTCAATATTGGATGAGGGCTAAGCGCACTGTAGGCAATGACTGACACGCTCCAGTGCCACATCATGATGCGCCGGAAGAAATGATCCTTCCCAGGATGCTTCACTTTTTCAGAGTAGAGCAGCGGTAAATAAGCATGGGACAGCGCCGGAATGCAGGCCGCACCAGGCCACTTCAACAAGAAGGGTTTTGCCACGACAGACAGCAGCGGCATGTCTTTTTCACTGTCGGTGACTACAACGGCATTAGCCACCTCAGCGGTCTCCAGCTCTGCATTTACCATAGCCAGTTTGCCAGCTGCTCGATCAGCCGCGCCGCGCCAGAATCGGCAAGCAATCAGCTTAAAGCCTGGCTGATGAACCGTAGCCATCGGCAAGGCCGCAACTAAGGGCGCGACAATGAATCGAAATCCTAGGGTTGCAATAACCGTACGTGCGGCTTGGTTTTTATCGATTGCTTGAGCGAGTCGTAGATTGCAGTGGCGATGTGCCAGTTTTGGTGCCCGCCAGTGCCAGACCAATAGTGTCCATGGAAATAAAAGAGTTGCCAAAACGACCAAAAACCAATCCTGAGAAACGTCGCGGGCCCGAAACTGTTTTGGCAGCCAGCGCCAAGGCTTAATCTTTTTAAGAACAGATAGAAAAAGCTTGCCGACCGGTTGCGGATACAGCGAGCCGAGGTATTCTTGAGTCGAATTTCGAAGGAATAGGGTTTCGTCAAAGTCAACGATGACAGCGCTGTCAGCCCTAGCGGAGCTAACAGTTTCTATAGCTTGAGCGGTAGGCGTTGACGAGTACAAAGGCGTCAAGGCGTCTTGTCTGAGACCGTCCATAATTAGATTGTCCTAGATAGCAGGAACCCATAGCCGGTCTTCAATCACTCTGTTTTCAACATTCAAATCTGAAAATTAAAGCGTGAGGACCGCGTGTGATGATATTCAGGTTGAGTCTGCTTATCTCATAGCTTTCTGTAACTTGGCTAAATTAATGACACGCCCTGCACATACAAGATCATAGATCGAGTAGACCTCTGTCTCTACAACCGAGCGCTAATGAGTCGGTTGGAGAGAGTATTAGACAGTTGCTCTATTGCTAATGCTATTCCGAAAAACAGCGGAAGCAACACAATAGACATTGCAATACTGGTTAGTGAGTCGATTGAAATAATGTTTATTCTTTCGAGGAAGTAGAAGTAAGGCATATGCAAGAGGTACAAAGCGAGAGAATGCCGTCCTGCATAGATAAACGCACTACTTAGCCAAAAGCGAGGTGTGCAACGCATGCTCAAAGCGTAAAAAGAGAGCACAGCCAGAAGCACCGGTCCACCAATAAACGGTAAGACGGAATAAAAGAATCGCTCTAAGAAGATATAGCTCAGGGAGCTTACCAAAAGCAGAATGAACAAAATGGACTGATACCCTGTGGCTTGTTGGCCAGTCTGGGTAGTTGTATTAGAGGCTAGCTGTTGTTGGTTTTGAATATTAAAGGTTTGGCGTGCACGCCCTACGTGATGGAAATACATGCCTCCGAAGAACAGATAAATATTGCTTAAGTACAGTTCCATGTACGGAAATCCTGTCAGATGAAAGTTCATCAAGGCTGATTTCAGTTCAGGATTTTGTCCAATAGCGTAGTTTGAAACTAGAAACAGAAGCGTCATAAACGCTAGCGTTATGTTCTTCTTGTAGTTTAGCAATAGATGCAGGAGGGGGCTGAGCAGGTAGCACTCCAGTAATGAGGAAATAAACCAGTAGTGCTCTGTCATCTTGTAGCCCAAAAAGTCTGAAATAGAAAAGACGTGATTGGCGATAAGGGACTCTAGCAACAGCGCAACCCACAACAGGGGAAAGACCTTCGCTATCCGAATGCGATAGAAACCAAGCAGCGAGCTCACAGAAAAATTTTCTCCAAGCTTCTGATGTAGTGAGGCAGAGATTCCGTACCCACTGAGCACAAAAAATACTGACACCATCGTATTCGCAATGTCATGACCGTCCATCGTCATGAAGTCATCGACATAGTGATTGAGCAAAACTGCTACTATGACGATGCCTCTCAGCATAAGGCTGAAATCTACGTTACCGCCCTTGGGGTAACGGCTATGCAGCTTTAGCGTTGAGGTTGATTCTGTTTTGCTTTTGGGTAGAGATGCACTCTGCACAACAACACTGTGGTTAATGTTTTCAGGTATTGTACTTACAGAATTAGTGACATTTATTACCTAACCCCATTCAGGGGATATGCGATGTATTCGACTACACCATGTAAGTATTTTTGCTGATGTGGCAGATGATGGGTGCGGTTATTTAAGAAAAATTGAGGGTGTTACTTGAAGCTGTTAACAGCAAAAGCGCCTGAAGAGGTTATCTTCAGGCGCTTTTGCTTACTGGTTTGGTGGCGGGGCATGGATTTGAACCATGGACCTTCGGGTTATGAGCCCGACGAGCTACCAGACTGCTCTACCCCGCGATGAATGCACTTGCTTTAGTGCTTAACAAGTATAGCGGGTTACACCTCGGTTGTGTGTACTTATTTTAGAGAAACTTTAGCAAGCCCCTGTCAAAGCTAATAGCGAAGCCCGCACAGAGGCTCAGATGAGCGACATTTCCCCGACGACATCTAACCTTGTGTATTTGCCGGGCTGCATAAATTTCTCAGAGAGGATCTCTGAGACGTCGGGGCTAATCCAGCCAAACTGCTTAAGCAAGTACACGGCAGTGGCATATTTCGCGCGTTTGGAACCATCGATTGCCTTGATAGCAATGCCCATGCCTTCACCGGCACGCCCGATGCATTGAATGCCTTCTGCGCCGGACTTGCTCACTAGCGCCCCTTCGCTGAGTTCCATTAGTTGGGTATCGAACCCTTCTGGGCCAGACACCATACCTGGATAGCTGGTCATTGCTCTGGAGATCCGCTCCATTTCGAGGCTTTTGCCCGAGGCAAGCTTGGCGTATAGCGTAGCCATTTGGCTCAGCTGCATGAAGTAGGTAGGGACGCCGCAGTCGTCGTGGGCGCAGATAAATTCATCGGCAGGCATGCCCAGCAGCTCAGATAGCTTGGAGATGATGAGCTTTTGAACGGGGTGCGATCGCTGCAAATAGCCATCTAAAGACCAGCCGCGCTTTTTGCAGACGGCGAGCATTCCCGCATGTTTGCCCGAGCAATTGTGCGCTAAGGGGGTATTTTTTCCGGTGGGGGTGGGGCACTGTAGCGCCGCCGGTTCAACATCGCATCGCCAAAGAATGTTGAAGGCTTGCCGGGCTTGCGAAATGGTGCCCTTGTGCGAACCGCACATGATGGCGAGGTCTTTTTCGGTGAGGTGAAAATGGTCGAGGGTGCCGGTGGACGTAACCGACAGCGCCTGAAAGGGTTTGAGGCAAGAGCGAATGAAGCTGCCCGCTTCTGGGTCTCCTGCATTGGCGAGTACCCGGCCGCGCTCATCGCAGGCAACCGCGTGGGCTTTATGTGTCGATTCGACGATCCCTTCGCGCAGTAGCTGGATTTCTAGCAGGGCGGCAGAAGAACGAGTGACCCTATTCATGATGTTTCAGGTGAATGAAAGAAACAGCGCTAAACAAACTGCCAGGTTACTAAGCTGAAGGCCAGCATGCCGCAGATAATGGCGAAAGTTTTTTGTAGGCGGTGGAGAATCGGTTTTACCTGGTAGTCGGCAATCAGGCGATCGCGGTTAAACACGTCTTCTGGCTTTTCCCAAACTTGGCCGTCGTACCAGCCAGATTCTTCGTAGGCTACGGCTTGCTGCGCTAGGCGATCGCACACATGGCGCCAGCCGGTATACAGCTGTACGAGTGCCAGTGTCGGTAAGAGCAGTGCACCCAAAGAGGCGCTGATGATGAATTTTTGGGGCACCTTGGCAGGGACGAAGCTGATAGCTGCCATTGGACCCACCAAGAGCCAACTCACCAGCCACAGACTGACGATAGGCATAATAAAGCCTTTTAGATCACGAGCACCCCAGCTGTAGAACCATGACTCGCTCATGCTCTCGTATTCCTTGATGGGAATTTGATCGGCTGGCACTGGGCAGCGGGCACTTGGGGAACTCTTTTTGATATCGCCGTTCATCAATTTACAGGTCTTACAGGTGGTCGCGTGCCGTCTTTGTTATCTTATGTGTTTTTTTGGACAAGCGCGAACTCTGTGCCCAGTGCCGTTATTTCGGCGGTGAGCACGGCGCTGGGCGAAAGGGTCGACCGTTCGTCAGCTGTTCGTTAACCGTTCAGTGAGGTCGGAATAAATTCAATTCGCTCGGCATGACCCCAAAAGGCCTCTAGATCGTAATATTCTCGGTCGGTCGGCATGAAGATGTGGACAATCACCTCACCGTAGTCTTTGAGCACCCAGCGTCCTTCGCTCATGCCTTCGGTTCTCAGAGGCTGTCGGTCGAATTTTTCTTCGACGGTGGCTTCGATGGTATTTGCGATCGCCCTGACCTGAACGTTTGAAAAGCCCGTCACAATGACGAAATAATCCGCTAAGTATGAGATATCCCCCGTTTGTAGAATGGTGATGTTGCCAGCTTTACGGTCATCGGCTGCCTCTGCGATCGCCAGTGCCAATGCTTTTGCAGCTTCGTCTACAGGTGTTTTGAACTCGTCATCGGCGGTGGGAAGGCGAGGCGTTTCTGGTGCTGCTTCCGCTGCCGGTTGCGTGTTATCGGGGGTCTGTGCGACTGTTTTTTCAGCCGCTACTTTTAGGGGATTACTCAAAAGCTCACGTCCTCATAATGCAGTTATCACTTACTTACTATCTTACTGAAAAGCCAGGCGTTTACTGTTTGGCGCGTCACCGAGGCGATGTATAGAGAACGCATTGATAAAGCTATGGGTACCGGCCATTTTTCTCGCTATTTTAGGCTCGATTAGAAGTCAATCCCTACGATTGACAGAGCCTCTTTCTGTAACAATTCCTCATGGTCTGTTGCAAAAAGCCATGACGAATGCTGGAAGTGTGGGAGTTGCTGAAATAGATTGTTTGAAAGAATATCCTCTGAAAGAATATCCTCTGAAGGAACGGGCTGCGGATGGTTTGGGGCTACTCCCCTCTCGCAAAGGATTCATTAGTAAGGCATAATCCTGACAAACCCATCAGACTTATTGACCCTACGTATCTGGAGCCGTTGAGCTTTGATTATTGGTCTTTTTATTGGACTTTGTATTGGTGTTTTGGCGGCTGCCATGGTCTACTGGCTGCTAAAACAGCGAATCGAGCGGCTGCTGGTTGCCCTGCAAAACAATCAGCGTCGCCTTCAGCAGTTGGAAAACGAACATGAAATCCGGCTGCGAGCAGCGACCGATCAGCTGCAGTCGGACTACGAGCGGCAGCTCGCTCAAAAAATAGAGTTCTATCAGGATGAGCAAATTTTGCAGGGCGACCTGGCAGAAATGGAGTTTGAAACTCGGCTTTCTGTGATTGAGAGCGCGTATCGGCGCGAATTGGAGGAGCAGCCGACGCGCTAGGACCAAGCAACGCTATAGAATGACGAGTGACGACCGCTACTGTTAAAGGAAGACTGTATGACCCGGGCAATTATGGAGACAGACAAGGGCACGATCAACCTTGATCTGTTCGATCAGGATGCACCCAACACGGTTGCTAACTTTGTGAAGCTTTCGAAGGATGGTTTCTACGATGGGCTCAATTTCCATCGTGTGATTCCCAACTTTATGATTCAAGGCGGTTGCCCCCATGGCACCGGTACCGGCGGCCCTGGATACAAAATAAACTGCGAAATCAATCCCAATAAGCACGAAGCGGGCAGCCTATCGATGGCCCATGCGGGTAAAAATACGGGCGGCAGTCAGTTTTTTATCTGCCATGAAGCGCAGCCTCACCTCGATGGCATTCACACCGTCTTTGGTAAAACCGAAAATATGGATGTGGTCAATGCGATCGCTAAAGGCGACAAAATTGTTTCTGTGAAAATTGAAGAATAATTGATTTTTTTGCAGACAGCTTAAATCTTTGTTCAGCTCAACTGTCTGGGGGTGGAAATAGCCACATCCCAGGCAGTTTTAGGTTTAAATGAAGGAAGGATTTATAAAAACTGTCACATGGTCTTAACTCCTAGTTCATCGCAGCAAAAGGGCGACGCATCTGTCGATGTGCCCGCTAGCAGCGGCTTTCTATCCTCTTCTATCGGCAAAAAGCTGCTGACTGGGGTAACAGGTCTGACGCTGTTTCTCTTTGTGGTCGTTCACCTGGTGGGCAATCTCATGCTGTTTGTGAGCCCCACCGTGTATAACCAGCTGGCCCAGCGAATTGAAAGTTTGGGACCTGTGCTGGCAGTGATTGAGCTGTTGTTGCTGGCTGCGGTGAGCGTCCACGCTGTCACTGCGATCAATATTTACCTGGGCAAGCGGCAGGCGCGTTCGGTGGCCTACACCCACTACGCTAGCGCTGGTGAACCTAGCCGCCAGACGCTGGCCGCTCGCACCATGATTTTCTCTGGGCTGTTGCTGGGAGGATTTTTGGTCTTTCATTTGGCGACGTTTAAGTTTGGCACGGTGTATCGGCTGCCTGGCTCAGGCGATCGCGACTTGGCTAGGCTGGTTTTTGAAACGTTTAGAAAGCCCGGCTACACCGCTGGCTATGTGGTGGTTTTGAGCCTGCTAGGTCTGCATTTGCGCCATGGTATCTGGAGCGCGCTGCAGTCGCTGGGGGTGGAGACTAAGCCTGGCCTGTTTGCAGCGAGTGCGGTGATTGGGGGTGCGATCGCCTTAGGCTTCATTGGGTTGCCGCTGGCTATCTATTTCGGATTTATTGGCTAATTGATTCAGGACGTTCCATGAAACTAGACCCTCGCATTCCGCCGGTACCGCTGACTGAGAAGTGGGGTTACTTCAAAGACCACTGCAAGCTGGTCAACCCGACCAATAAAACCAAGCACAGCATTTTAGTGGTAGGGACCGGTCTGGCGGGTGCTTCAGCTGCCGCGACCCTAGCCGAGCAAGGCTATCAGGTCAAAAGCTTCTGCATTCAAGATTCGCCGCGCCGAGCCCACAGCATTGCGGCCCAAGGCGGCATCAATGCAGCCAAAAACTATCCGAACGACGGCGACAGCGTTTGGCGATTGTTTTATGACACGATCAAGGGCGGCGACTATCGCTCTCGCGAGGCAAACGTGTACCGTCTCGCCCAAATCAGCAACCAAATCATCGATCAGTGCGTGGCCCAAGGGGTGCCTTTCGCTCGGGAATACAGCGGCTTGCTGACCAATCGTTCTTTTGGAGGGGCGCAGGTTTCGCGCACGTTTTATGCGCGGGGGCAGACCGGTCAGCAGCTGCTGCTAGGGGCCTACGGTGCCATGATGCGGCAGGTCGCAGCCGGACGGATTTCACTGTTTCCTCGGCGAGAGCTACTGGATTTGGTCGTGGCGGAAGGTCAGGCCAGGGGCATTGTGGTGCGCAACTTGCTCACAGGTGAATTTGAGCGCTATGTGGGGGATGCGGTGGTGCTGGCCACCGGTGGCTACAGCAATGTGTACTATCTCTCGACCAATGGTAAAAACTCCAATGTGACGGCGGCCTGGCGCGCTCACAAACGAGGGGCGCTATTCGCCAATCCCTGCTTCACGCAGATTCACCCGACCTGCATTCCAGTGGCGAGCGAGTTTCAGTCGAAGCTGACGCTGATGAGTGAGAGCCTGCGAAACGATGGCCGGGTTTGGGTGCCTAAGAAAGCGGGTGATAGTCGGGCAGCCAATGACATTCCTGAAGAAGACCGTGACTACTACCTGGAAACGCGCTATCCCACCTTTGGCAACTTAGTCCCTCGGGACGTGGCCTCACGCAATGCTAAGCAGGTAGTCGATGAAGGGCGCGGGGTGGGTAGCACTGGGTTAGCGGTGTATTTGGATTTTCGAGATGCGATCGCGCAGCAAGGTAAAGCCGCCATCGCCCAACGCTATGGCAATTTATTCGACATGTACCAGCGCATCACTGGAGAAGACCCCTATCAGGTCCCTATGCGCATTTATCCGGCGGTGCACTACACCATGGGCGGCCTTTGGGTGGATTATCACTTGATGACCACGATTCCGGGTTTATTTGCGCTAGGCGAGGCAAACTTCTCAGATCATGGCGCAAATCGGCTAGGCGCTAGTGCACTGATGCAGGGACTGGCGGATGGTTATTTTGTGATTCCATACACGCTGAGTAACCACATCGCGACGACTGACATAGACCCCATCACCACTGACCACGATGCTTTTGCCGAAGCGGAAGCCTCTGCCAGAGCCCGCACGCTGAAGCTGCTGAGCATCAAGGGTGATAGAACCGTGCTTGATTTCCACCGCGCCCTGGGACATCTCATTTGGGATGGGGTGGGGATGAGCCGCTCTAAAGCAGTGTTAGAAGAGACGATTGAAAAGGTGCGATCGCTCAGATCAGAATTTTGGCAAAACCTGCGCGTTCCCGGCGAAGCCAATACTCTAAATAAAAACCTTGAGTTTGCAGGCCGAGTTGCTGACTTTATGGAGCTGGGCGAACTCATGGCCCGCGATGCCCTCGCCCGCGAAGAGTCCTGCGGTAGCCACTTCCGCGAAGAGTACCAAACCGCTGAAGGCGAAGCCCAACGCCGCGATAGTCAATACTCCACCGCCGCTGCTTGGCACTATGAAGGAGATGAACAGGTGCATACTCTCGTCAGCGAACAGCTGACCTTTGAAAACGTCAAACTCACTCAGCGCTCTTATAAGTAACATCGGACTTGTAACATAGCAGTAGGTGGATGAGTGACCGGAATGCCTACTGCTGATCAGCTAGAGAGTTTGTATCGTATTAGCTACCAATTGACGTACGTTATGTTGCAGCCGATTCATCTAGTATGTGTTGATCATCGGACTTACAATGTATATATCTTGGCTGGATACGGTGAAAATCTTGAGTTCGAAATTGTGCCAAATGGAGAGGTCTTTTGATGAGTCAAGTGAATTTTGATGCAATGAGCGATGTTGACTTAAAGCGATACTTTCTATCAAATCGCCAAGATCAAGCTGCTTTTCAAGCGTATTTACACAGGTTTAGTCAGCGTCCAAAATCGCTCATTGCAAGTCCAGGTGATCCTGATTTCGATGCAAAGATACAGGCAGCTATTCAACAGCAATTAGATACAGCGCTGAATGGCCAAACAGCTAACAACTCAATAGAGCAGACGGAATAAGTTTCTAACAGTCGAAATAGTGAAGTTGCTTCACTGCATTGACAATAGAAACAGCCTCCTCAGAAGCGATGCCGAGTTTTTGATAAGTAGTGTTCAGAATACCGATGTTTTCTTTGCAAGGTGAGCCATCGACGAACATTAAGTCTGCTAATACCGTAAATGTGGGTTTTGCCCATTCCTTTGGTAACGATTGGGTACACATTTCAATGAATAAATCTTCTCTGTTCTTTATGTACAAGTTCGTCAGCTTTTCTACGAGATTACTGGCGTAATCAGTTACTGAATACTGAGACATAAGCACCAACTGAGGCTGAAGTCGCCTTCAAATCTATCATTGACGATTATCTGACAGGTGCCAAAACAAAGGGATGTGTCGTTATTGAGCCAAAGACTATGGCTATTTCCTAACTGACTGAAGTATCTATGAAAATCAACTTAAAGATCTGGCGACAGACTAGTGCTCAGTCCGAGGGCAGCTTTGTGAGCTACACCGTGGATGGTGTTCAAAGCGATCTCTCGTTTCTAGAAGTGCTCGACATGCTCAATGAGCAGCTGACTCAGCAGGGAGAATTCCCCGTTGAGTTTGACCATGACTGCCGAGAAGGCATCTGTGGCTCGTGCGGCATGATGATCAACGGTCAAGCTCATGGCCCACAGAAAAAGACAGCCGTCTGTCAGCTGTATATGCGCAACTTTCAAGATGGCGACACGATTACGCTGGAGCCCTGGCGAGCAACGGCCTTTCCCGTCGTTAAAGATTTAGTCGTAGACCGCACGGCCTTTGATCGCATTGTGGCGGCTGGCGGATACATTTCGGTGAAAACGGGTGCCGCACCGGATGCCAATGCTGTTCTCGTTGCCAAGCCGGATGCTGATAAGGCCTTTGACTATGCCACCTGCATCAGCTGTGGTGCCTGCGTAGCCTCATGTCCGAATGCCTCTGCGTCGCTGTTTACCGCTGCCAAGATTTCACACTTGGCCTTGCTGGCGCAAGGTAAGCCGGAGCGTAAGGATCGCGTAGTAAAAATGACGCAGCAGATGACGGCAGAGGGGTTTGGGGATTGCTCCAACCATGGGGAGTGTCAGGCGGTGTGTCCTCAGGGGATTTCGATTGATGCGATCGCTCAGATGCGCCGCGAATATATTCGCGCTAAGCTACCCTTCGGCTAGAGATAGCTTTTGTTTGTCTTTTGTACGGAGCGCAATCTCACTGTGTCAACGATTACCAATATCTACACTGATGGCGCCTGTTCGGGTAATCCGGGACCGGGCGGCTGGGGGACTCGCATAGAATTTGACGACGGGCAGGTGCACGAACTCGGTGGGCGAGATACGGATACTACTAACAATCGGATGGAAATGCAGGCTGCGATCGCCGCCTTAGAATTTGTCAAAACATCAGAGGCCGCTGACATTGATGGCGACCCCATCTGCCTACACACCGACAGTGAATACCTCAAGAATGGCATTACCAAGTGGATAAAAGGGTGGAAGCGTAAGGGATGGAAAACATCAGCTGGCAAGCCCGTACTCAACAAGGATCTCTGGCAGCAGCTAGATTCACTGACGCAATCTCTGCAGGCTGATCAGCTCAAGGTGGATTGGCGCTATGTACGAGGCCATGCCGGTAACCCTGGAAATGAGCGCTGCGACGAAATTGCCAGGGCCTATTCTCACGCTCAGCCCATCTCACTCAACCAGAGAACAGATAAGACAAAAACCACTGATAAAATCAATGGAATAGACGCGTCTCATAGAGAGAAATCACTGGAAACAACAGAAAGAAATACTGGCACTAGACGGGAACCATTTGGGTCACCAGCGCTAAGATTCTACGAGAAGAACGCTGAGGAAGAATCCCAGGACATGGCAACCTCTACCCTTTCAAAAAGTAATACCTACCAAGAAATCCCCAGAATAGACCGCCTTAAAAATGCCTTAGAGACACTAAAGGTAACCGACGAGCTGGCCAAGCAGGGCTATTTGATCACAAGCGCAGAACTCGCCGACCTCATGGATGTGAACGCTAGCGCGGTAACCAGTCGCGGCGACTATTGGGCATGGCGAAACTGGACCGTATCGCGCATTCGTCGAGAAGGCAATCAGATCCTCTGGCAGCTAGAGCGAATTGACGAGTAGTCTACTAATCGATGAATAGTCTAGGACGTTCGACGCGTTGACTGGCATGTACTACCAAGATACTGCAGCTGGGGTGCCTTACTTGCGACAGAGGCTTTGAACCACACAGACTTACCTGGTTTGGACTTACCCTGGTGGCCATCCCAGTCCGCGTCCACCCAAGAGATGAAGGTGTAAGTGAAAGACGGTTTGTCCGCCTTCTTCTCCCGTGTTTATCACTACGCGATAGCCATTCTCAAGCTTTTGCTCGCGGGCAATTTCACTCACTGTGTATAGTAAGTGACCCAGCAAAGCCTTGTCTTCTGGTGCGGCTTCTGAAAGCTTTGGAATAGGCTTTTTGGGAATGACCAGAATGTGTGTGGGTGCTTGGGGAGTGATGTCTTTAAATGCCAGACAAAGGTCGTCTTCATAGACGATATCGGCAGGGATATCTCGGCTGATAATTTTACTGAAGATGGTCTCTTCACTCATGGGCTGACTGATGCTGCGTGCAGCGTTTGACAAAGCAGCCCTATTTTATCGGCTTATTGACTTATCGGTTAATAGGCGCGACGGTATCGGGTGAGCTGCCCAATTCGCTGATGCTGAGCTCTTGGTGAATGACGACGCCATAGGAGCCCAAGACGCTACCAACACTGACTGAAACGGGTAGGTTCAGGTTCATGTTGAGTTCGCCCGTCTCGGTGATGACATCGCCGACCACTGGAATATCTTCAAACTGAAGAACACCGACTTCTGCCTGGGCAGCTGCCTCTGCCTGCGCTTCGGCAAACTGAGTATTAACGGTTTCAGCGACGATATCTAGTGGCGTGGTTGCGGATGCGTTTTCTAGATACCGGGTTTCTAAAGGTAGCAAGGAAAATGAGATAGATTCTGAAGGCCGTGGCTGTGCGTTGACCCTTTTGACGCTGAGGCCAGCCTGCGCAATACATAGGATAGAAGCCCCCAACACCAAGCGACGGATAAACTTAAGTGTCATCATGGGTTGAATTACTCGGAGGAAACAGGCTTAGCCTAGTTTGCCTGCGCCTGTTCTGAGAAGGCGACATCCACCGAATTAATTGTTCAGGTCGTCTCAGCAGTAGGGTACTTCTACTGAGGCGAACGGCTACAAGGCTCACCTACGGGACCGCTCCGGCTTTTAGAGTTCAATCTGTACTCTGCTTACAAGCTGTCTATAAGAGTTTTAGCAACCAGCGTACTGGTGTCTTCGCTGAGTTCTGGCCAAATGGGCAGACTGAGCACTTCTTTGCCCAAGGTGTCACTGACTGGGTTTGCAGGGTATTGGCCGCTGTAGATAGGTAGCCTGTCTTGGGGGAAGGGGTAGTAAATCATGGCACCAATGCCTGCCTCTGCTAGCGCCTGTTTGACGCGATCGCGCTGCCCGTTCAAGATGCGTACCGTGTACTGATGAAACACGTGACCATCTGAGAGCTGCGGGGTAATCACACCTTCAACCCCGTTCAGCAGGCGTGAATAGGTCTCAGCAACCTGCCGTCTCTGCTGATTCCATCTGTCGATGTAGGGGAGCTTGACGCGTAAGATAGCTGCCTGAAGCGCATCGAGCCGGGAGTTGTAGCCGAGCATTTCGTTGTGATATCGCTGCTTGGAGCCGTGGCCTCTGAGCATCATGGCAAGCTCTGCGATCTGGTCATCGTTGGTGGTGATGAGTCCACCATCACCGTAGGCTCCCAAATTTTTGGTAGGAAAAAAGGAGAAGGCGGCGACATCGCCCATGGCACCCGTTCTGCTGCCGAGTATCTGGTTGCGGGTCGATTCGCGGCAGGCTTGCTCGCAGCCTACACAGTCGCCTTTGTAAACGGCGCCAAATGACTGGGCGCAGTCTTCGATCACCTTGAGGCCGTGCTCATTGGCGATGTCTAAAATTTGCGTCATGGCTGCCGGGTTGCCGTACAAATGCACCGGCATGATGGCCTTTGTCTTCGGGGTAATGGCGGCTTTGAGTAGGCTGGGGTCGAGGTTGAAGCTGTCTGCTTGAATGTCTGCGAAGACGGGTTTGGCGCCGACGTTGCTAATAGATTCTGCTGTAGCAAAAAAGCTAAAGCAGGTTGTGATCACTTCATCGCCGGGGCCGATACCGAGCGATCGCAAGCTAATCACCAAGGCATCTGTACCAGAATTGACGCCAATGGCGTGCTTCACACCGAGGTATGCGGCGGCTTCTGTCTCAAACTGTTTGACGGTCGGACCCAAGATAAATTGACCGGACTCTAAGACTTGATTCACAGCCGCCTGAATATCTGACTTGATCGATTGATATTGAGGCTTGAGGTCTAAGATCGGGATCTTGATTGAGCTCACGTCAGCTTTCTCTCTCTTTGGCAGATATGTCTACATTAGCCATGTTTCTGGGCTTGAAGCTATAGAACTCTCAGATTCAGTCGCAGTCTGCAGGACTATCCTTCGCCTCAAACTCTATCATGTCTATCGCTTACCGCTGAGCGTCGGGTGGCTGAATGTTTGGGGCTTGGGTGCTCGGTGAAGTGCCCTCAGAGCTGACGACTTCTGGCAGCAGTACTTCGCTCGGTGAAAACTTCACCTGACTGTGTAGCCAGTCTGCAATCATGTGCGGACAGTTTTTGCGCGTCCAGCGCAGCATGAATGGCCTAAAGATGGGCTTTGAGTATTTGGCGATCGCTTTCATGAGGTAGTTGAGTGGGCGCGATCGCACCCGGCGATTCACCAAATTGATAGATCCCACATCGTACAGGCAGTCCAAAATCAACCGCAGCGTCACCTCTTCTCTTAGGAATAAGCTCTCTAAGAGCAGCTCCACATCTCGCATTCGATCGTCTTCTATCTGCCGCTCACGAATGGTGACCGTCGTTTTTGAGTCGCGTCTTCTAGATAGCCTGAGCATGATGCAATAGTTGAGACAGCGTAGCTGGAAAGCGATGATGTGGCCTACCTTTTGAAGCAGCCTAATAGAGGAGGGGCGTCACGTCTAGTCGTTTGTTCTTTCTGTTGTAGCCTAACGTCCGTCTCAAGCGCTCTACCTGTATCCTAAGAAGGCTTTCGCCTACCTGTCCCGTTCTTCCCTGAAGTAGAAACCCAGCACAAACCCAAGCGGCCCTGCCATCACAGATGAAACCGTCTTAAATACTTCAAAGGCACTGTCGGTATCGGCATCTTCAGGATTGTAGTCGTAGGTGGTGACGATTTCACCTGTGACACTTTCGCGCTTTGTAATCTCAAGGCCGCTGAGAAAAGTGACGACCAGCAACCCAGCCGCGATAAAAAACGAAGCCTTGATGCTCCAGGTGAAAATATCGACAATGGCCTTGCCTAGATCGCCTGCAATGCTTGCTCTGTAGGGCACTTTGCTGCGCAAGTCAGCCGTTAGGTTCGGTGGCGGTGGCACGGATGTGCGGCTGAGGGGAGCGATAGATTGGTTGCTAGAAGCTACCTGAGGAGTGCGGTGCACTTGGGAGTTTGGCAGTGTTTTTGACTGAGCCTTTTCCTGGTTGGCGTTCTCAGGCATATAGGTGTCTGTGACGAAAGGCTGACGATTTTGAATGAGCTGACTAGCGGAGACTGTAGGGCTCTGACTTGGGTATCAGCCTGCTAGCCTACGCAAAAAACGAGCGAGTATTCTCGGGCTTTTGGATCGGTCCTGGGACCTTGGGGAAGTCTCTACACCTGACTGTGCGCTACTTTCGGGGAAATCAATCGTATTGACAGGCTGACCTGCCTTATTGGTTCCTACGACGTTTAGCCCCATAGCGTGCTGCTTTTCGACCCAATCGTAAACGCCTAGCGCATTGCTAACGACTTGTCCTGCATCTTGCTGGGTTCGAGACGCGAGTTCACAGAGCAGCTTTGCAGCTTGCTCACTAAATTCCATTTGAACTTCGTCTGCGCTGTCTTCTGCATTATCTAGAGAGAGGTCTTCTCTATCTGCGTTTTGCGTGTCGTAAGCTGTCATGACTCGTCAATCACTTTACTAACGGTAACGATACGGGCTAGGAGGGCCTTTCTACAGGGAAGAACCTGCGTAGCCTGGAATTGGAGATGCGTGTTCGGATCCTTCTACTCTATCTAGAGCGACTGCCTTTTGTAAGCAGTTTTAGAGCTTTTGTAATACTCAAGTCAATACTAATAAGCCCCACTTTACCTGATGGATAAAAGCTATTTAGTGTTTCGGCAAGGATGGCTTTCGTCTCGGTGATGTGTCAGTAATTTCTATCTGCAATTGTATCGAAAAGTACATTCTTGCTGATTTACCTTTAGGTTGATTTGTCTACTGCTGTTGATTAGCTGACAAAAACTTCCTTCTTAAAAACAGGACATCAAGACAGCGCATCAAAATTGAACAACAATGTTGAGCTTTTGGGGCCGGTTGTTCTGTCGATGCTGGGGCAAGCTAGAGGGCGCGGTATTGGAAGGCAATAGGCAACATGCTGGCAAGAATTTGGAGTGCCTCACTGATTGGGATTGATGCTCTGAAAGTGGGTGTAGAGGTCGATCTTTCTGGTGGGTTGCCGGGGGTGGTGGTGGTTGGGTTGCCAGATACTGCTGTGCAGGAGTCGCGAGAGCGGGTGCGGGCTGCGCTGAAGAACTCTGGATTTGCGTTTCCCATGCGCAAAGTGGTGATCAATCTCACCCCGGCGGATGTGCGCAAGGAAGGGCCAGTGTATGACTTGCCGATTGCGATTGGTATTTTGGCGGCTTCGGAGTCGGTGTCTCACGCGCTGCTAGATGACTATTTATTTTTGGGGGAGATGTCTTTAGATGGGACGCTAAGACCTGTGGCGGGGGTGGTTGCGATCGCTGCTGCTGCACAGCGACTGGGCTTAAAAGGCGTTGTGCTACCTGCGATGAACGCCTACGAAGCTGCGGTTGTTCCCAATCTAGAAGTGTATGGGTTCGATCATTTGAGCGATGTGGTTGATTTTTTGGAGCGGCCAGAGACCTGTCAGCCAGTGGAGGCCAGCGCCTCTGAGAATTTATTGCGATCGCCCTCTCCTGTGCTAGACCTCAAAGACATTAAGGGACAAGCGCAAGCCCGCCGCGCTCTAGAAATCGCCGCTGCTGGCGGACACAACCTTTGTCTTATTGGCCCGCCTGGGAGTGGTAAAACGATGCTGGCTCAGCGGTTACCGGGTATCTTGCCGCCTCTGACCTTTCCTGAAGCGCTAGAAGTGACCCAGATTCACTCTGTCGCAGGCTTGCTCAAAGAGAAGGGGCATCTGGTAAATCAGCGCCCGTTTCGGACGCCTCACCACTCCGCTTCAGGCCCATCTTTGGTCGGGGGTGGCAGCTTCCCGAAGCCGGGTGAAATTTCGCTAGCCCACAGAGGTGTTCTCTTTTTAGATGAGCTGACGGAGTTTAAGCGGAGCGTGCTCGAATTTTTGCGACAGCCTTTGGAAGATGGCAAGGTAACCATTACGCGCACTCGCCAGTCTGTAGAATTTCCTGCTCAGTTTACTTTGGTATCGAGTACGAACCCTTGTCCTTGTGGGTATTTTGGCGATTCGGTGCAGCCTTGTACCTGTACGCCGCGTCACCGAGAGCAGTACTGGGCGAAGCTGTCGGGTCCGCTGATGGACCGGATAGATTTGCAGGTGGTGGTGGGGCGGCTGAAGCCTGAGGAGGTGACGCGCCAGCCGGATGGAGAAGATTCTGCGATGGTACGGCGGCGAGTGGAAGCCGCTCGGCAAAGAGCACAGGCTCGGTTTGCTCAGGAATCGGCTCTGCAGTGCAATGCGGATATGGAAAGTCGTCATATTCGCCAGTGGTGCCAGTTTGATGACGCGACGCGGCGCTTGATTGAAGGAGCCGTTCGCAAGCTGGGGCTTTCGGCTAGGGCCACGGACCGTATTTTGAAGGTGGCTCGTACGATTGCTGACTTGGATGCTGCGCCTGAAATTGCTAATCAGCACGTGGCAGAGGCGATTCAATATAGAACCATCGATAGAATGCAGTAGGGATCGCAAGAAATGACCTAAGCGCTCACAAAAGGCCGTTTTTAGCGCTGGATGGGTGGTGTGCGATCGCACATAAGCAAAATCAGTAATTTTTCTCTTTATATACAAATAAGTTGATGTAATTGCGGGTAACCTTCAGGTACAAATAAGGTTGCACAACCCGCTGCAATTTTTAGAGGAGTTATTTTTAGATATGTCTTATTGCAAAACACTATCTAGCCTAATTGGTGTGTCACTGATGGCAGCTGCTATTCAGGCACCTGCCCACGCTCAGATGAATACCGCTGAAGCCGGTTCCGGTGCCGCAACCACACATCTAGATACTGTTGACTTTTCAGCTGGTGAGCTAGAGACTACCGATTACGAAGGGCTTGATTTAACTTTCGAGGAGGAGGCTACGCTGATTGAAGTACCTGACGCAGCGCAGCCAAGTTCTTACGAAGCTACTTCCTATACTGAGACCGTTCCGGTAGCAGAAGCGACTTCCGAAAACTTCTCCCAACCGGCAACGACAACGGCTGCTGATCTAACTTTCCCCTCTACTGACGACGAAAGCGTAGAGCTAGCCCAAAGACGTCGCCGTACCCGTGGGCGCGCAGGCAGTTCCAATTTCGTAGGCATCGGTGCTGATTTCGGGTTTGCAGATGATGTTTCATTTGCTGTAATCAGCAGAATTGGCATTACTCGGCAGCTGGCGGTTCGCCCCTCTGTGCTAATCGGCGACGATTTTGCTGTTCTGGTGCCGGTTACCTATGAATTCGATGGATTGAGTGCTGATGCTAGCGGTGGCTTTCGGATAGTTCCCTACGCTGGTGTTGGCGCATCCTTCTCCGATGGCGATGATGACTCTGACATAAATCTGCTGCTATCAGCAGGCGCAGATGTCCCCATTTCCAGCCGGTTCACGCTCAACGCACAGGCAAACCTAGGCGTGTTTGATGATTCCGATTTTGGCGTAACTGTTGGTGTCGGTTACAACCTTGGCAATATTTTGGGCCGGTAGATAGCGCTACCGTCTGCTACTCAGATGCCCCCACGGCAAACGCGTCCATGGGGGCATCTTGTGTGTGTAAGCTGGCTGTTGCAGTGTGGGCACAAGAGGTCTTTATGAAGCAAGATAGTACAAAATACCTGTTTTCTTGCTGATGCGTCAGGATAGGTTGAAGATTGTGTTGGGTTCTATGGATTGAGTG
>JBCBFY010000043.1:0-36034 GCA_038527325.1 Cyanobacteria bacterium J06614_10 | reverse complement strand
GTGGACTACACCGGTAGCCCCAAGGCTAAATCTCTCTTGGCCGCTTGGGAAACAACCTTGCCCAAGTTTGTAAAAGTGATGCCCCGCGACTACAAACGCGTACTGCAGCACATTCAAAAAGCGCTTGATGCTGGCCTCAGTAACGACGAAGCCATGTCAGCCGCCTTCGAAGAAAATGCCAGAGACCTTGCCAGGGTTAGCGGCAGCTAAGGCCACTAGCCACAACAGAGTCGTCTGACAACAATCTCGTTTTACGACACTCACGGACAAATAGGCATCTCTATCACGCATCTGACAACAGCACTCCTCACAACACCAATAACAACATGGGAAAACCAACTGGCTTTATTGAACATTTGCGGGAAGCCCCCTCAGAAATCTCTCCCAAAGATCGCATTCGCAACTGGGATGAATTTCACCTCCCCATGCCCGAGGAGAATCTGCAAACCCAGGGCGCACGCTGCATGGACTGCGGCACGCCCTTTTGCCACACGGGTGAACTCATCAGCGGCATGGCCAGCGGCTGCCCCATCAACAATCTCATTCCCGAGTGGAATGACCTGATCTATCGCGGTCTCTGGAGAGAAGCCCTCGACCGCCTCCACAAAACCAACAACTTTCCAGAATTTACCGGGCGGGTTTGCCCGGCTCCCTGTGAAGGGTCTTGCGTCCTAGGCCTCACCAACCCGCCGGTGACCATCAAAAATATTGAATACTCCATTGTTGAAAAAGGCTGGGCTGAGGGCTGGATAGTCCCTCGCCCACCGGCGAAGAGAACCGGCAAGACCGTCGCTGTTGTGGGCTCTGGCCCGGCAGGCCTCGCCGCTGCCGACCAGCTGAACAAGGCCGGTCATACGGTGACGGTATACGAGCGGGCCAATCGTCCGGGCGGACTGCTGACCTATGGCATCCCCAACATGAAGCTCGACAAGCAAGACATTGTGCGTCGTCGGCTAGACGTTTTGGAAGCGGAAGGGATTACCTTTGTATGCAACACAGAGGTTGGTAAAGACCTGCCTGCTGACAACTTGTTGAATGACTTCGATTCGGTCATTCTCTGTACGGGCTCTACCCGGCCAAGAGACTTGCCGATTGAAGGCAGAGACCTCAAGGGCATTAACTTTGCCATGGAATTTTTGACGGCGAACACCCAAGCGGTGTTGGACGGTCAGCCCGGCGACGACTATATCTCCGTGGCCGGTAAAGATGTGGTGATTATTGGCGGTGGTGACACGGGCACTGACTGTGTGGGCACCTCTATTCGCCAGGGCTGCAGGAGCATCAATCAGCTGGAGATTATGCCGAAGCCGCCGAAAATTCGCGCGGCTAGCAATCCTTGGCCTGAGTGGCCCAAAATCTATCGGCTTGACTACGGCCAGGAAGAGGCAAAAGCGCTCTTTGGCGACGATCCGCGTGCCTATGTGAGAACTGCGACCAAGTTTGAGGGAGATGGCAACGGTAATGTGGCTGCTGTGCACACCGTAGAGGTGCAGTGGGAGCGCGATGAGAACGGTCGGTTTACGCCCATTCACGTTCCGGGGAGTGAAATTGTAATGCCTGCGCAGCAGGTGCTGCTAGCTATGGGCTTCCTGGGACCTGAATCTCCTTTGCTCGATGCCTTGGGCTTGGAGAAAACAAATCGCAGCAACATTAAAGCTGAGCATGAGGACTACAGAACGAACAAACCAGGCGTCTTTGCGGCGGGTGACTGCCGGCGAGGGCAGAGCCTGATCGTGTGGGCGATCAATGAGGGAAGAGGGGTGGCACGGGAGTGCGATCGCTACCTGATGGGTGCAACCGAACTGCCCTAATCGTCGCCGGTAATACAAAGCGAACTGAAAGATAAGCAGTGAGAAATACACGCTGTATACGCATTTTGTATGCAGCGTGTAGGCTTATCAAGCAGAGGGTTTTTGAATGACTTTCCCTTCCACGCAGAATAATAGACAGCTGAATTACTGAACTGCCTGGAAAGCTGTAGGCTGGCGAGAAAACTTTTCTGTGAGCTGACCAATGAAGTGGCTAATTCTGTTGAAGGCCGCTAAAGAATTTGAAAGATGACGCCTGAAAAAGAGAAAAAAGGTAGCGGAAGACTGTTCTCTTTAGTGCCAGTTTATAAATTGACACAGCGTCAATAGGTCTTATTTATAACAAGCTGACTCCGTAATTACTGTGTTTGAGGGGTGATTTTGTCGGTGTAAATACGGGTCTGTGCTGTTGGCGCTTCACAATTGAGAAATGTCTTGATACTCGGCAATTTTGCGGTCTTTTGGTGCGTATAAAAGGGCTTCTCGAAGGGCCTTTTCGCAAGTCTTGAGTAAATATTGTGCGAAGCTTGCATAATCCGCTGCAAGTTGATTGCAAAATCAAACAAAATTGAACCATGGTGTCATTTACATAGAACATAAACCCATGGTCGAGACGGTTTGCTTAACGATTGACTGGCGGGAGGCTGATAGTGAGCTGCCGGAGTCGCAGCAAGAGGCCTTTACGCAGACGCTGTATAGAGAGCTGCGATCGCTAGACTCAGTAGAAACAGTAGCCCGCGTGCCAGACCCAGCAGTCCCAGCGGGGGCGATGGGCGGACAGTGGCTCTGGAATATCTTGACAGCAGAGATCCCAGGCGACGGACTGCGTCAAGCTTGCCAAGAAGTCTTCAGTCGGCTATCGGCGCGGCAAATGGCGCTGACTGTAGAAGTCGATGGCCAATCCCAAAAAATTGATGCTAAAAATGTGCGGCCTGATGACTTCGATGAGGTCGTCGATAAGCTCGTGGAAGCCGCTCAAAAAATGAGGTCTGCCCAGCCCCCGGCTGGGTGAACTCGCTGAGTAACGAAGATGGCTGCAAGAAGATTCTCACTCAGCATCACTCATCTCTAGCAAAATGACTCAAAAGTTTTTTCTCCGAGCCTTTTACTGTTCCTATCGTCGCCCGTTCATCTTCAGTATCTACAGCACGCAGCCGTTAAATGGTCAGAAAAATTGCATTACTGATTGGAGTTGGTGAGTATGGCACTGGGCTCAAACCGCTTCAGTGCCCGCTCAATGGGGTAGACGCCATGGGCTCGGTTTTGGCCAGTCCTGAAATTGGTGGATTTGATGAAGTGATTGCGCTGACCAATCCCAATGTGGGAGAAATGCGATCGCGCATATCAGAAATTTTTGCGCAGCTCACTAGGCAAGACCTGATTCTCTTTTATTTCACCGGTCATGGGCTCAAAGACATGACGGGCGACTTCTATCTCACAACCAGCCAAACAGAACTCTTTTCGAGCGGCAGGCCAAATGCTGGAACCGCAGTAGAGGCAGACTTCCTCAGGCGTGAGCTGAGCAATGCCCGCGCTGAGAGAAAGGTGGTCATTTTAGACTGCTGCTTTGGGGCGGCTTTTGCCGATGGCTTTTTGACGATGAATGACAGCAGCATTGACATCGAAGCGCAGCTCGGCGGCAAAGGGTGGTGTGTGCTGACGGCTTCTACCTCCGTGCGCTACGCCCTCGAAGAAGAAGGCGAGGCGCTCTCTGTGTACACCCGCTACTTGGTAGAAGGGCTCAAGACCGGTGGCGCGGCCCCCGACGGGCAGAGCTACATCTCTGCGCAAAACTTGCACGAGTATGTGAAAGCGCAGGTAGAGGTGGCGGCCCCTGCCATGCAGCCCGCTATTTTTAACCGGCAGCAGGGCTATCAGATTGCGATCGCCAGCGTGCAAATCAACAATGAACAGCGCTACCGCAAGCAAGTGCAGAAGAAAGTTCGCAATGGCGCCATTGGCCCGGCAGGCATGGCCGTTCTTAGCCAGTGGCAGCAGCGCCTTGGTCTGTCAGATATTCAGGCCAAAGCCATCGAAGATGAGATTCTTCGGCCCTACCGAGAAAGGCAAAAACACCTCGCGCTCTACACCAAAGCCCTAGAAGCTGAAAAAACATTCTCTTACCCTCTCAATGACATCGCTATTCAAGACCTCAAAGATCTGCAGCGGTTGCTCAGCTTACGGGATGAAGACGTGCAGGCTGTAGAGCAGCAGGTCCTGGGTCACAAGGCTCTGCCAGACAGCACTGCTCTGCCAGACAACACTGCTCTGCCAGACAACTCTTCAACGCCGCCCCAAATCGTTATACAGCCTGCTACAAGGCCCACCCGTACCGCAGCTACCCAGCGCTGGGTGCCCTCAGCTAGAGTCAAAGCAACGCCGACTGTTCCCGCGCAGTATTCAACGTTTCGATTCAAAACTGTTCGAGTAAATCCCCGTGGTGAGATTGTCAGAACCTCCCGGCACGAAGCCAAAACGTTTACCCAAGATCTTGGTAAGGGTATCTCGATGGAGATGGTGCGCGTTCCTGGTGGTACTTTCAGGATGGGCGCGGCCAGCGGAGAAAAAGAAGCCAACGACAATGAATATCCCCAGCGAGAAAAGAGAGTTTTTGACTTTTGGATGGGCAAGTACACCGTTACCCAATCCCAGTGGAAAGCGGTGATGGGTCCAAAAGTGATCGCGCCGCAGGATGCGCCCTACACGGCCACCCGCATTAAAAAGCCCCTGCAGCCAATCGAAAATATCTTTTGGACCGATGCTGTTGAATTTTGTCAGCGGCTCTCTCGGCAGACGGGCCGTACCTTTCAGCTGCCTAGCAGCAGCCAGTGGGAATATGCCTGCCGCGCCGGGACGACAACGCCCTTTTGCTTTGGGGAGACGTTGACCCCCGATCTGGCCAACTACAACGGCAACTACAGCTACGGCCAAGGGCCCAAGGGAAGATACCGGGAGGGTACTACCGAAGTCGGCTGCTTTCCGCCCAATGCCTTTGGCCTGTATGACATGCACGGCAATGTTTGGGAGTGGTGCCTAGATGGCTGGCAGGCGCTCGATCAAAACAACACGGCTAGCGGCAATATGCAAAGGCTCTCTGGGCAACAAAAGTCACTGAGGGGTGGCAGCTGGTTTTATTTGCCGACAAACTGTCGCGCGGCCTATCGGCTCACGTATCCATTTCACAACAGAACTGACGACATTGGCTTTCGGGTGGTGTGCTTATCGCCGGAAGGTGCGTAGGGTGAGGAGGCTTGCGCCCAGCAGGGCTAGGGGGGCGATCGCACTTGGCTCAGGGACTCGATTCGCTCTAAAAAGCATGGGCAAAGGTCCGGCAGCTGTGCCCGATTGCGCGTCGCCATCGGCATCTGTACCAGCTAAGCCGTAGGTGCCACCGGGGCCGCTTGGGTTCCGATCGGTCTGCCAGAAAAAGGTAATTCGCTCGCCGCTGCTCCACTCCGCCAGGGTAGGAATTCGCCACGCTAAGCCGCCTTCCTCAGTCGCCTCTACGGTCGGTTCATTTTCGCTGCCGAGGGCTGAGTCTGCTTCAGAAAAGCTGTATCCGGCAACGCCGTTGAACCCGGTGGCTGGAAAGGCTAGGCGAAAGACCTCGGTTTCGCTGAGGGGAAGCACAGTCTCGGGCGCGGGGAAGGGGGGATCGTTTGGGAAGTCGACACCGGGGGTCACCACGTGGATGTAGGTGTAGGTGGTGCCAGCAGGGTTCTGAGGTGGCACGCAGCTCACAAAGCCAGTGGGGCAAGCGACGCTGCTCACCAAGTCACCGATCCCTTCACCTTCCGCATTGATAAAGGTCGCCTCGACTTCAGGTCCTACAGGGCCAACAATCTTCGCACCTAGGTTCAATTGATCAAAATCTTGAGGGTCTATGTCTTGGGGTACCAGCGCGGCGGCCTGCGCAGCCATCGGTAACAGACCAGTCGTGGCGATAGTGCCACATCCCACGCCGGTCAACACTGTCGAGATTGAACAGATTTTCATAGGAGAGTGCTCAAAGGTTATTAGCCTTGGTGAGGAATCCGCAGAATAATAAAGCTAGCAGTAAATAGCACCCAATCCATTCAACAATCTAATTTCTCAATAATTCACGTAAACAGTATCACAATACTTTTGCATCTTTGTGAGAGGCGGGCTCTGATGACTGTTCTGAGGCGTATTTTTTTAAGAAACTTAAGCTACTGCCGATGCTCAGCGCCGACAGCACGCTCCCTGCACTCATAAAGCTCAAAATACTGCCTGCGCTGCCCACGCTCAAAATGCTGCCTGCACTGCAAATGCTCAACACGCTGCCCGCGCTGCCAATGCTCAGCAAACTACCTACACTTCCTAAGCTCAAAATACTGCGATAGCTGCCAGCGCTTAAAACGCTCTCAGCCGGAACCAGCTTGGTAGTGTGAGCCAGCTGTAGCAGGATAAGCTTGTTGAGAGCTGCTAATTCACCTAGTCGCATAGAGCTTTTTAGAGATTTTCAAGCGGTGATGGCGCCCGGGGGATTGCGCTGGTCGCTATGCTGTCGGCGGAGCACCCACGATAGAAAGAGACCTTCACACAGAGGGGCTAGCAGCAGCCAGCCTAGCGTGCGCAGCGCACCTTGATTGATCATTTCAAACAAGATAGCGGTCAGCGGTATTGTGCACAGGAACCACCAGTGTGCCCTAGGGGTGCGGCCTCGCAGGGCAGCCCACTGAACCAGGCCTATCCATCCGCCTACTAGGGCACCGTTGAGCTCGCTGGTGTAGCCAGTTGCGATCGCCAGTGCAATCATCCAAAAACCGGCCACTGTCGCGGGCAGCCACCACAGCGCCCCCGGCAGCCACTTTCTGATGGCTAGCCACTGCGCAAACCCCACAAAAAAGCCAGCAACTGGCCAGTGCATCCAATACAGCAGCGTCAGGGCCGAAGACACGTCTGCAGCAGACATGTTTGTCGGATTGGGATGGGTAGAGAAGGTGAGGCCTGCTGTCACCACCGCAGCTACTAGGAAGCCAACGGCCTGACCAATGTAAGAACGTATGCCGTAGGTCATCCAAAAGCCAAGGCTCACCGGCACTTTGTTGATAGGCAACTTCCTAGGTGAGCGCGCAGGCGAAACTGCCTGAGTAGGAGGCAATTTTGCTGGGTTGCCAGGAGACTGGCCGTTTGGAGCTTGCCCATTTGGGACCGCTGCTAATGGCACACTACTCGGCCTATTTTTAGGTCTATTTTGAACTGGCAGCGCGTTGGGTTGAGCTGGCGATGCGTTGGCGGAGGGCCTGACTTTTTTGGGGTTGGGTTTGGGGTTGGGCGGTCGGGGATTAGGAAAGGGATGGGGCAAGCGTTGCTGGGTCGGCATCGCACTGGGAGAAGCCGCCGAGGTCGGTGAGGGAGTGCCAATGGATGACTGCGGGGAGGACAAGTCTTGCAGGACGGCAGCGGCGGTCGGGTAGCGCTGCCGATCGTCTACAGCTAGCAGACGTGTGAGGATAGTGGTGAATTCGGGGGTGAGCGATCGCTTCACATATTTTGGCCAGTGCTGCACCCAGCGGTAGCCCACCAACGGCACCTCTCCCGTTTCCAAAGCCTGACTCAGCAGTTGAAAGCAGGTGGCTCCTAGAGCAAAGAGGTCGCTGGCAGGGGTGACTTTGCCCTGGATTTGCTCGGGAGCTGCGTATCCGGGCGTGCCAATCGTGGTCGCCGACTTGGAAAAGCCAGACTGCTCTAAAACCTTAGCCACGCCAAAGTCAATCAACACCAGCTCACCACTGCGACGCCGCATAATGTTGTCGGGTTTGATATCGCGATGGATGACGCTGCGGCTATGCACAAACTGCAAGACTGGCAGCAGCCCTTGCAAAACCGCTTTCACTTTGCCCTCATCGAAGGGGCCCTCTCGCTGCAGCTCAGCCTGCAGCGTTTGGCCTTCGATGACTTCCTGCACTAGGTAGAGGTAGCCGCCTTCCTGAAAGTAGGCCAATAAGCGAGGAATTTGAGGATGCACGAGCTGATCGAGCCGCTCCGCTTCCTGCTCAAACAGCTGCTTGGCCTTCTCCCTCGACAGCTCATCGGCCCCTTGATAAGTCAATCGCTTTACCACGCAAGGCTTATTGCGATTGTCTAAATCTTCGGCGCGGTAGGTTTTGCCAAAGCCGCCCTGGCCCAAGAGCTGTAGCACTTTGAACCGGTTGCGCAGGGTGAGCAGCCTGCCGCAATACTGGCAGTGGATGTTACCAGCAGGGTTTTGAGGATGTGGACATGCGGGGTTTAGGCAATAAATCATCGCAGACATACAGGCAGATCGAGACAGCCACCCGTTTGCTGTGGTGTACCCAATCTAGCAGACTGCTCGATTGGCATTGAAGCCCATTGCCTGATTCGTCATGATGTACGCGGTGGTCGCCTGCAATACAAAATTGACTTATGAACAGTTCACGGCTAAACAGTTAGTGTCATCACCCCCTTTGAAGGTATCGATATGGCTACTCCGCTGACTTCGCCTCAGCCTGCTTTCGATTGGCAAACGCTGCAAAACGGTTCGGACATTCGCGGCGTTGCGGTAGAGGGCGTGCCTGGAGAAGCTGTGAATCTAACGGCTGAGGTGGCCTACCGACTAGGGCAAGGGTTTGTCGGCTGGCTAACCAAAACCCTCGATAGGGCAGCTGCAGATATGACCGTGGCTGTCGGGCGAGATAGTCGAATTTCTGGACCGGCTATGATGACGGCGGTTTCTGAGGGAATGAGAGATTTGGGGGTGAAGGTATACGATTTTGCGATCGCTTCCACCCCAGCCATGTTCATGAGCACGGTGACTCCAGGCTACCAGTGCGATGGTGCCATCATGCTCACCGCTAGCCATCTTCCTTTCAACCGCAACGGGCTCAAATTTTTTACCGCGCGAGGCGGACTCAACAAACCAGACATTGCCGATATTCTCTCTCTTGCCAGCCAGAACAACTTTCTCACCGCCGCCACCAAAGGTGAGCTAATTTCACGAGACTTTATCTCAGTGTATGCAGAGGGCTTGGTGCAGCAAATCCGCCAAGCTGTAAACCATCCAGACCACTACGATCAGCCGCTGAAAGGCTTGCATATTGTTGTCGATGCTGGCAACGGCGCAGGCGGATTTTATGCTGATAAAGTTCTCTCTCCTTTGGGCGCCGACATCTCGGGCAGTCAGTTTTTAGACCCGGATGGCACCTTCCCGAACCACATTCCTAACCCTGAGAACAGAGAAGCCATGGCCGCCATCCAGCAGGCCGTGCTAAACAACAATGCCGATTTTGGCATCATTTTTGATACGGATGTGGATCGCTCTGCTGCGGTGGACTCTCAAGGCAACGAACTGAATCGCAATCGCCTAATCGCCCTGATTTCTGCAGTGGTTCTCCGCGAGCATCCAGGCTCTACCATTGTTACCGATTCCATCACATCGGATGGCTTAGCCCAGTTTATTACCGGCTTGGGCGGCGTGCACCACAGGTTTAAGCGCGGCTACAAAAATGTGATTAACGAAGCTGTTCGACTCAATGAGGCGGGTCAAGAATCGTGGCTGGCCATTGAGACCTCAGGCCATGGCGCAATGAAGGAAAATTATTTTCTCGATGATGGTGCTTATTTGGTCAGTAAGCTCTTGGTGGAGCTAGCGCTGGCAAAGCAGTCGGGCAAGGTGATTACAGATTTGATTGCTGAACTAAAAGAACCTGTTGAAAGTGAAGAATATCGGCTGAAAATTTTAACAACAGACTTCAAGGCATATGGCAACAGCATCATCGAAGATTTGCAGGCTTTTGCGGAGGCCCAGGACGGCTGGCAAATTGTGCCCAGAAACTATGAGGGCATTCGGGTGGCCTGTACTTCTCCCGCCGAAGACGGCTGGTTTCTCGTTCGCCTTTCTCTACACGACCCTGTGTTGCCGGTAAATGTAGAATCGAATGTGGCGGGCGGCGTGGAAAGTATAACGGCTCGGCTGTTGAGCTTCTTTGAAGGTAAGTCAGAGCTTGATGGCTCTGTGCTAAATGGTTGATGGAGCTATTACTTCAGTGATCAAAGAGACAACTCCAGAAGTGATCCCCTCTGGAGGGGTGGCGCGTAGCGACGGGGTGGGTCCGGTATGTAGCGTTAGCGGCTGGACCCACCCCGACCTGCGCTGCGCTCCGGCCACCCCTCCAGAGGGGATCTACTTCTGGCTTTGCGTACTTAATGATGTCCCACAAAGTATCGAAGTTTATCTTGTCGTATTGATGCGATATCTAGAATCGAAGCGTCGTCTCTGTTTATCATCTTTCGTCGTAGATTATCTGTGCCGTCGATAGGATGGCTTCTCTGCGAATCCAATTCTCACTCTGCTCCACAGATTGCCTAACGACCAAATCTACCGAGCGGTGTACGGGCTCCTCTAGGTCAAATTTCATGCCAATTTGGGCCAAAAGTCCTTGATAGGCAATAGGTGAAAACGTCACTAGAAAATCGACATCACTGTCTGACCCAAAATCGACTCGCAAAACGGATCCAAATAGCGCCATGCTCGTGATTCCGTTCTTTCGGCAAAAGGCAGCAGGCTCCTCTGTCGACAGGCCAATCCGAGACTGTGTTCTGTCATCTAGTGGAATGAGTGTTGCGTTTTCAGTCATCTTGGCTTTGCGCACACTGCCTCTAGTATACCGGCAATGGCTACAGCGTCTTTGGGCTAGTGCTCGACTAGCTCAGGCTGAGTAGCCAAGCGACCATCTTCCATGTAAACGATGCGGTCGGCAATGTCTAAAATTCGGTTGTCGTGGGTGACTAGGAGAATCGTGCAGTCCTGTTTTTTTGCCAGATCGTGCATGATTTCTACGACGTCGCGGCCCGATTTTTTGTCTAGGGCGGCGGTGGGTTCGTCGGCAAGGACGATTTTGGGCTGGCTGACGAGGGCGCGGGCGATCGCAACCCTTTGCTTTTGCCCGCCCGACAAATTTTCGGGCAGGTAGTCTATCCGGTCGCCGAGGCCTACCTGTGTGAGCATTTCAGCCGCCTTTTGCTGGCGTGTTCTCCGGTCGAACAGGCCGTGCACCTCTAGGCCCATTTGCACATTGCCGAGCGCTGTGAGGCTGCCGTGCAGGTTGTGTGCCTGAAAGATATAGCCGTTGTTTCGCCGCGCTTTTACCAGCTCATTTTGCCCCACCTGACACAGCTCTTTACCCAGCACTACCAGGCTACCCGACTGTGCAGACCGCAATCCTCCCATCAGCGTGAGAAGGGTTGTTTTTCCTGAGCCGGAAGGGCCTGTCATGATCACAATCTCGCCTGCAGAGATTTCGAGATCGATATCGAATAGGACCTGCTTGCGCAGTTGGCCGGTGCCGAAGTAGTGGTCGAGGCCTTGGACTTTGATCACGGATTGTTGGGTCATGACGGATGGTTGGGCCATGGTTCAGTTCATCAGGAGAGAATATTCAGGAGAACATCTTCAGGAGAAAATATCGGCAGGGTCAGCGGACTGGAGTCGCTTCGTTGCGATCGCACCCGAAGCCCCACACATCACCAGCGTCAGCACAAAGACCATAACCGCTCGCCCTGTCGTCATGGCCATGGGCAGGGCCGTCGCCGCAGCCGTCAGCTGATAGATGCCCATCGCTACGCCCACGCTGGGGATAAAGCCCAGCAAAGAGAGAATCAGCGCCTCTTCAAAAACAACGCCCAACAGATAGCCATTCCGAAAGCCCATCGCCTTGAAAGTGGCATACTCCGCCAGGTGACTATTCACATCGGTCGAGAGGACCTGATATACAATCACCACACCAACAACAAAGCCCATTGCCGATCCCACAGAAAACACAAATCCGATAGGAGAATTAGTTCTGATTTCGTCGAGTTCAAATTCTACATATTCAGGCTGGGTCATTACCATCACATCTTGGGGCAGGTGAGCATTTAGCTCTGCCTTTACCTTTTCAAAATCGTAGCCCTCTTCAACCTCTAGCAGGCCCAAGTTGATCACACCGACTTCCCGCCTTGGAAACATCCGAAGAAAGTTTTGAGTGCTAGTGATCAACGCACCATCATCCCCAAAAGAAGCGCCCACGGTAAATAGCCCTTCCACAGAAACTGTTCTCAGCCCAATCTCGGTCTGTGCGCGCCCAGTTTGTTCAATCTGTTCAATCATTTCTGAATATTCACCCCGGGCCGCCTGGTCGAACAAAACCGTATCTGGCAGCCGGGTACGCGATACCTTTTCATTGATTTCAGGAATATTGAAAACTGGTTTATCTGGGTTCTGACCAATGATCAGCATGGAGGTTTTCTCACGCGTTTGAGGGTTGCGCCATTCGGTAGAGGCCGTTAGCAGGCTATCTGCGCCAATCACACCTGGCACATCCTGCGCCTGATATAGGCGACGGCGGGGGAAAGTGCGCAGCCGAGAGAAGTTTTCTGCCTGAGGACTCAGAACAATAAGGTCTGCCTGCAGGGCTCTGGGATACTGTGTGTTGCTCTTGTAGAGGGCGTCAGCAAAGCCCTGCTGCATGAAAATGAGAATATCGGCAAAGGCGATACCGGCGATCGCAGTCAGCAATCGAGTTTTGTCGTGCTTGAGCTGAAGCAACCCTAGCGGCGTGCGATCTTTAAGTGCGTGAAACAACTTGGCAGGTTTGAGAAAGCCCAGCATGATAGCAGCTCCTGAGTTATCAAACAGAAATTATCTGGGGATTGATCTGGGGATTGATCTGACGATTGAACTAAACCCTACTGAAAAGAAATCTTCGCCGTTACTTGCAGGTTCGTTAGCCCAGCGACTCGGTCGCTGGAGGCTTCATTTAGCCGCACAAACACTTCCACCACTTTGGCGTCGATATTGGCTGAGGGGTCTTCATTGACCACCTGCTGCTGCCCAATTTGCAAGCCAATGCGCTCAACGGTGCCTCGCAGCGTGTCATCAATGGCCGTAGATGTCATCACAACGGACTGACCCACTTCAATCTTGTGAATATCGTCTTGATAGACTTCGACTACCGCCATCATCTGTTGCGTTTGGCCCACCGTGGCAATGCCATCGCTGCCCACGGTCTCTCCTTCTTTGGTATGGATATCAATCACGCGCCCATTGATGGGAGACTTCACGTAGGCCTGGTCCAAATTGGCCTGCGCTTCCGTCACAGCAATCATCGCTGAGCGCACTTCTGCCTCGGCAATCTCTACATCGACAGGGCGCACTTCTGCAATTCGATCTAGCGTGGCGCGGGCCTGAGAAATCTGTTGATTGCTCGTTGTTTCAATGCGACTTAGGGTGGCTTTGGCCTCTGCAAGCTGCTGCTCGGCGGTGGTAAGGGTCAGCCGATACGAATCTCTCTCTGAGGCAGAGATACCGCCTCGCTGATAGAGCGACTCGTAGCGTGCAAAGTCATCCCGAGCATTGTTTACCTCTGCCTGAATGCGGGCGATGGTGGCCCGCTGCGTTTCTATATTGCCGAGGCGCTCTGCCTGTAGCCGAGAGATTTCGGCCTGCTGCGCCTGAATCTCTCCTGACTGGGCACCGGCCTGAACTTGTGCGAGCTGGGCACGGGCCACTTCTACCTGCTGCTCCGCCCGCTGCAGGGCCACCTGAAGGAGATCGCGATTGTCGAGCACGGCGATCACCTCTCCAGCAGAAACAGCCTCGCCTTCTGCGACCTGTAGCTCTCCGATACGACTCTCTTGGACAGACGTGGGGGCGGTGATTCTGACCAGTTCACCGGTAGGCTCTAGCCGTCCTAAGGCCGTCACCGTCGTAATCTCTGGGGCGATCGCTTCAGTCTGCTCAGCTCGAATCTCAGCTACCCTCGCCTGCCATAGCCGCCATTGAACAAGCCCCACCGCACCTAAGAGCAAAACCCCTATAACCACGGCCCACCGCCGAGAAGACCGACCTAGGGCAGGGACTTTCACAGCATTTATGTTCGCAGCATTCACGTTCGCAGCATTCACGTTCGTAGCACGCATATCCATCAAATGACCTCCTACTGTGCTTTAGCGGCGATTTTTTAGCCTTTTTGTGAGACCTCACATTTTCTATGTTACTAAACCGTTTAGTAAAGTCAAGATCATTTTAGTAGAATATTTAGGTATCTGTCCGTGCTGCTGCCCGATTGCCTATCTTCTTAGGGAACTGCCTGAGTAACCCCTGTGCCCGACCTCAATCACAACATTGACCAACAGTCTGAAAAAGCGATCGCAATCTTATCAGGCGCGTTAGAAGTTTTTAGCAGCCAGGGGTACGCAGCGGCTAGCATGGACCGAATTGCCCGCGCTGCCAATGTGTCTAAACCCACCCTTTATAAGTACTTTCAAGACAAGGAGGGGTTGTTTTTTGCGCTGATGCATCACCTGACAGAAAAAAATCGTCAGATGCGGTTGCGTATGCTGGAGGGTGTCGCAGGTCAGATGCCAGCAGACGAGCTTCTGCGTCAGATTGCCACCTTTGTACTCAACGACTTCTCCCGTGACCAGGCGCTAATGCGGCTAATGCGGCTCATCATTGGAGAATCGGAGCGGTTCCCAGAACTGGCAAAAAGATTTGTGCGCGAGATTGAGAAGCCAATTATCGACCGATTTTCAATCTATTTGGCATCGCAAACTCAGCTGCAGCTTCCTGACCCCGAAGTGGCTACACGGGTCTTTGTCGGCTCTATTGTGCACTATCTGATCATTCAGCACGTTTTGCAGGGAAGTGAGATTTTGCCCCTAGAGCGCGATCGCATGATCGATGGTCTGGTGCATTTGATTACAGCGGGTGACCAGAAGAAATCGACGTGAATGCTCTAATGAACATCTCATGGCTTTTTATCCGGCGATCGCATACTCTTTTAGCGCCTTGCCTTTTCGGCGCAGGCTCCTCAGTGCTTGGCGCTCAATCTGACGAACGCGCTCTCGGCTAATGTTTAGAGCCGTGCCGATTTGGGAAAGCGTTTTACGCTGACCATCATCTAGACCAAAGCGCATGTTGATCACGGTTTGCTGGCGCTCTGAGAGTGACTCCATCAGCCGCCGCAAATCTCGCTTTAGCAGCTTCTGCGTCGCATACTCTTCGGGAGACTGGGTATCTGCTTCTAGCAGTGCTCCTAGTTCAGTATTTTGGTCATCTCCTATGCGCATGTCTAGAGAGATGGGCAAGCGGCTCTGCACCCGCAGCTCTCTCACCTTCTTTACTGATAAAGACAACGCTTCGGCCACTTCTGAGACGGTAGCCGGACGCCCCAAAGATTGGGCTAGCTGCCGCTGCACCTTGCGCATCTTCGTCAGCTTTTCATTGATGTGACTCGGTAGGCGAATGGTGCGGCCCGTCTCTGAAATGGCGCGCGTAATAGCTTGGCGAATCCACCAATAGGCATAGGTCGAAAAGCGGTAGCCCTTCATTGGATCGAATTTTTCTACTCCCCTATCCAAGCCGATGTTACCCTCTTGAATTAGGTCCATCATTTCTAGCTTGTGGCCGCGATACTTTTTCGCAATGGAAACAACCAGGCGCAGGTTGGAGCGGACCATTTTGCTCTTTGCTCGCTGGCCAGCCTCAATTGCCTGGTTGAGCGAGGGTACAGAGAGATTTGCTTGCTCCGCCCATTCGATTTTTGTAGGTGTTCTGCCTAGGGTTTCTGTTAAGTCTTCTTTCACCGCCTCTAAGGCCATAAACTGCTGCACAGTTTTCCCTAGCTTAATTTCCTGCTCCTTAGTTAGTAGAGGAATTTTACCAATTCCTGTTAAGTATCGGCTAACCAAGTTATTAGAGCGGGTCTTCATAAAGTCTTTCAGAGATATCTATAAAGGCATATTGACAGATGACACCTCCTTAGGTCATCACCCTAAAGCAATAGAAGTCTCTCTTGGGTGGTTGTGGCATATGAAGAAGGCTACAGCCAGTTTCCTAGCAGCACGTAGGGTGCCCAGTAGCGTGGGTGCTGGTAAGTTGACTGTGTGTTTTGATCGCCGAGTAGCTGCAGCTGGGCGGTTCTGAGCGCTTGAGCCTTGGAAATATTAGGATCTTTTAGTGCTTGGTAAAAGTAGTTGGAGAAGAGGGCGCTGGTTTCATCATCTAGGCTCCAGAGTGAGGCCAAGGTGCTGCGGGCGCCCGCTTGGACTGCGACTCCAGCTAGGCCTAGGGCCGCTCGCTTATCGCCCGCTGCCGTCTCGCAAGCACTTAAGATCAACAATTCAATGGCCTGCCGTCTGCGCTGCTCGCTCTGTCGGAGAAGAGAGTTTAGCTCGTTCACCTTGATGGGCTCATCCCAGGCCAATACAAAGGTTTCATCGGGGTCAGAGCTAAACTGGCCGTGGGTTGCCAGGTGCACCAGCGGGTACGCGTTGTTGCTGATGGCGGTGGTGAAATTGTCTTTGGTGAAGGTCTCATTGAGGAGGACTTCGCTGTCGGTGGTTTGTTGTACCTGAGAGACTTCGCTGTATACAAAAGGGAGTTCTGAAAAGCCGTGGCGAGATTCTCCTAGCGCGGCAATGAGAGCGGCTAGGGCCTGACGCTGTAGGGGTTGAGGGTCTACTAGCTGTAAGCCGGGTGCGAGCGCAATGCTGTATTTTTCAACGAGGTATTGTTGCCCGTCGTAAAGGCTGGCCATGGGAATGCTGCGCAAAAAGCCATCTAGAACAAAGACAAGGGTATCAATATTGTTGCTATTTAGGGCAGCTTCAGCAGGGCGAATCAACCAGTCGTATAGCTGCGCAGACTCGCTTTGAACAGTGTTTAGGGTGAAGGGAAGCAGTAGATCTCTCTGCAGGCTGGTTAGCAGAGAGTCTAGGTCTGCCTGAGAAACGGCTGCTGTGTAGCTCAGCAGGGGCTGCTGGGGGAGCTTCAGGATGACTTCTAACCGGTCTGGCAAAATGATGGGGTAGAGCACAGCCGTTGGAGAGACCGTATTTTCGATCACCTGGTCGATTTCTTTGCTGAGGGCGACGCAGGGTTCTTGAAAGAAATTTTCGAGTTCAGCAAGCTGCAGAGATTCTATGGCCTGGCGGGCTTTTACAAGGTTGGGCTGTTCGTTTTGAGAATTGTTTTTGGCTTCAGAGAGGAGAAGGTCTACCCATTCTCTGTATACGGGCTCTACTTTTTCACGGAAGTCGAACCTGAGATCGGGAGCGATCGCAATCAAATTTTCTCTCAGCGATTGCAGACTTTGCACTGCACTCTCATAATATTTTCCGGCTACGTCTAGCTGATTGAGCTGACGGTTTAGCTGGCCGAGCTGCCACTGCCACTGATAGGAAAGATCCGACGCATTGAGGGCTTCAGCGAGGGTGAGTGCTGATTGCAGTGCCTGCTGCGCATCGGGTAGCTGCTGCCCCTGCAGGTACAGCTCACCGAGGGTGCCTATGGCGTAAGACTCGGCGCGTGGATCGTTTGCAGCTTGGGCCTGCTGCCGGATTGCCGCGAGCTGCTGGGCTATGGATGCTGGCGAGATGCTGGGGTCGGCTATTTGCTGACGCGCTAGGTCTAGCCGAGCATTGAGCGTGAAGCGGTTGACCGGTAACGCATTGAGCTGCGTTTGAAGGTCTGAATAGAGGGCGGTGAGTGCTCGGGCGTGGCTGTCTGACGGGCTGTCTGACGGACTGTCTGACGGGCTATCTGATTGGCTGGCTGACTGCAGGAGCGAGAGTTGGCTGAGCTTTGCCCGTAGCTGGGTTTGCACGGTGCTTGAGCGATCGCGCGCCTGCTGGAAATAGTTCAAGGCTGACTCATTATTTCCCTGCGCTTCTGCGACATGTCCTAGGCTGAGCAGCAGGTCAGGGTGTGGAATGTCCATCGTTTGAGCGATCGCCACCGCTTCTTCCAAAGTTGTTTGGGCAGTTGCCAAATCTCCAATCGCTCGGTAGAGGTCGCCCTGGAGCTGCATACCGCGAACCTTGAGGGTGGAATTGGGCTGCGCTGCGAGCGGTGTGGGTAGGTCGGTGAGCAGCGTTAGCGCGCGACGGTAGAACCCTAGAGATTGCAAGGCCTGAGCCTGGTTTAGCTGGCTGCGGAGCACGCCGGTGCTATCTTCTGCCTGGCGGTAGTATTCGGCTGCGGTTTGAAACGCTTCTAGCGCTTGGGATGATTGCGATCGCCCTTGTAATAAAACGCCTTGAGCGTTCCAGACTTGGGCGGCGATTGCAGCAATACCAGTTTGTTCGGTAGTTTGCGACGAGGAGAGAAACGTGTTGATTAGAGAGCGGGCCTGTGTGATCGCTGCCTCAGAAAGATCTTCATTTCCTATCGCCTGGTAGGCCAGTGCCAAATTGCTCAGCACGCTCGCTTGGCTTGCTGTATCTCCCTGACTGGCCAGCGCATCTGCTGCTAACACCCAAGCTTCAGCCGCTTCTAAAAATTCTCCCGCCTCGTAGTGCGCTCTACCCTGCTCAATAGTGGGGATAGACTGTGCCAGAAGTCCGTCGATTTGTGTTCCTTCAGCATATGTCCGCGCCGATTGTTGTTTAGACGCAAACACCGCAGCGTTCACAGAGTGATTGGCTCCTGCGCCGAGAGATAAAAGAGAAGATAATAGAAAAGAGAAACAAAACAACAGAAAGTAGGCGAACCATCGGTTTTTCATCTCTTATGCACCTCGCTGCTGGCAAAACTGTGACGGCATCAGCCCCACTGCGGCCTCGGCATAGGCCTGCTCAGCCACTAGCGACACCTCGCCATGTTGGTCCCTCTGCCAACCCTGCGCTTCTACAATCGGCAAAGGCTGGTCAGGGAAACTATTGGCCTCCGGAAATTCTTCTCCGTCAATTTCTTCTCCGTCAATTTCTTCTCCGTCAATTTCTTCTCCGTCAATCTCTTCGGGTTTGGGAGACCCCGTCGCCTGCTGCCTGCCAAAATCGATCAGCCCGGCAGCTTCGTTGCGAATGACATCCCTGGGATTGGGGGGAGCGCCGCCGGTGCCTGTGATGGCAAAAGAACTCACCGCCTGCTGACTGTCGGCCAGGCATCTACGGTCGATGCGATCGCTCTGGTCGTCCAAATTGACAGGTAGGCTCACCAGCCCCTGGTCCGGGTCTACATTCAGCGTTTGTAGCGTCACCTGACCATCGGAGCCGAACTGTGAGCTGGCGCTGATGTCGCTGGTAGGCGATCGCCCCTCCCGCGCTTCTAAGCCGATGATATTACGAGAGAGAATATTAATATTGCCGCCATCTCCTTCAAAGGCATTGGCCACGATATCGCTATTTTCATCGGGCACAGCAATCAGAATGCCCTCCGGCATCGAGAACGTAATATTGCCACCATTACCGGCCCGCTGAGCGTCACCTGCTTCTGCCGTAATGCTGCTACCGCCCCGCAGCAAAACCGCATCCAAATTCAAAAAACTCAGGTTGCCACCGATGGTGCTTACTGTTTCAGCGTTGATTTCGGCACCATCGGCCAAAATCAAATTCAAGCTGCCGCCCGGCGCTTCCTCAATGGTCAAAGATCCTGCCGAACCCGCGTCTGTCTCTTCTCCCAAAGACTGCAAGAATATGCCGCTGGAGGCCACCCCATCTTCACCTTCGCGGTTTAGAATGCGCCGCAGATCGCCGATAAACCCCAGGCCGACTCTTTCTGTTGCATCGATAACCTGCAGCGCGTAGTTTTCATCCTGACCAGAAATAACAATCTCTTCACCCGCAACAATATTGATATCTCCCGCAGCACCCGCGCTAGAGGCCGACGCCAAAATCTGCCCCCCGTTGGTTAGCTCAATGCGGTCCGCCTCAATCTGAATGCTGCCGCCCCGAAAGTCGCTGTCCGTTTGGGCATTGATGACTGAGTTTTCATTGACGCGCAGCTGTTGGGTGCGCAGGGTAATGTCGCCGCCAATGCCACCAGCCCCGGGCCGGGTACGGCTAAACAGACCGCTTGCCGAAGAAATCTCACCTCGAATGTAGGGGTCGTCTATCTCTATCGTATCGGCTGTAATGTCTATCCGGCCTGCGTTGCCACCGCCAAACGTGGAAACTCGGATGTAGCCTTGGTCAGCGAGCCTGACCGCCGCTGCGTTGATCGTGATATTGCCATTTTCTGTTTCCGAAGCATTTTCGATGCCTACACTCTGCGCCGAAAATGCCGTATCGACAAAGCTATTTCCCGTCAGCGATAGCTCGCCGGTCAGGTTGATATCAACATTGCCAGGCAGGCCAATCGCTCTGTTGTTTCTGACCTGAATGAAGCTCGTGTTGCTCAATCGCATAGATTCGGCGGTGATGCTCACATCGCCCCCAATGCCCGTCGCGCCCCGCGTTACCGCAGATTCTACCTTGCCCCGCTCAGACATGACAAAAGGCCCTCGAATATTGAGAACAATCGGCCCCGCATTGCCAACTCCATTGTTGCCAGCTGTAGATGTAATGCCGCTGGGCCCGCTGATGCCAGGCCCTATCACTGTCAGTGCATCCGCCTCAATGAGCAACTTGCCCGCATCGCCCTGACCTGTTGTACCTGTGGTGATAAAGGCCTGCCGACCGTTTGGATTGGGCGTCTCCATCAGGAGAGAGCCAGCCCGAATGGAGAGATTTCCAGCATTCCCGACGCCCGTCTCTAAGACCGCATTGCGAATAACGGTGGCACTTACTGTCGCATCGCCCGCTACGCGAATATCGATATCGCTGTTGGCACCGGTGCCTTCTAAATTGCTGGCAATTTGAGAAGTTGACAAAAACAGATTCTCTCCTACGGAGATAGAGATATTGCCAGCGGTCCCCCGAGACCGAGGTGCCAAACTGTTGAAAATTGACGCGTTAGTGGTGGTGAAATTTCCCGTGGCTTCTAGGGTGATATCGCCGGACTGGCTCTGTGCAAGGCCCTCCCCAGACCGGTAGCCTGCGGTAATTCGACTATTTTCTAGGGAAATGTCGTGCGCCGTTATGTTGACATCACCGCCGTCAGCGTTGTTGACCTGCAGCCTCGCCCGCGACAGGCCAACATTTGCCAATGCCGCGTCATCGGCAAACTGCAGCCACCCCTCAGCCGATAGCCCCACAGACCCAGCGGTTGCTAGCCCGCCCAGCTCAATAAGGCCTTCCCGCGCTGTTACGGTCGCCTGGGGGTTGTCTGCCAAACCGGTCAGGCGGATATCGCCGCCTACGGCCTGAAAGCGCTCGCCCATCGCTAGCTCCAGCTGGGCCTGGCTTTCAATCGGCGCAGCGGGTGACAACCGGCTAAACATCAGCGCAGTGGGCTGTACGGTGAGCAGCGCTTGGGGCGGGGCAGTGAGCGATCGCGTCCCAAACGCAAACCCCTCTCCAAAGGCAATCTCATCGGCTGAACTCACTAAAAAAGAACCGCTCAAGTCCAGCTGCGCAGCCGGACCGAAGAAAACGCCGTTGGGGTTGATGAGAAAAAAATCAGCGTCTCCCAATACGCCCAGCGTCCCCAGAATCTGGGAGCCAGTGTCCCCCGTTACGCGGGTAAAGATGGTGGAGATTGTCGAGTCTGGAGAAAAATAGAGCTGTTGCTGCTCGCCAATGTTTAGCTCACGGAAGCTGTGAAACAGGTGAGCACCTCTAGCCGCGCCCCCCTCTACGACATCGGCTACACGGCCATTGACTGTGGCGGCGGCAGGTTGCACGGTAGAAGACTCGGCACCGAGGGAAGTATCGGGTGTTGTTTGGGCGCTGAGCGATCGCACAAACGCAGCCTGTAGCCCAACACCTATTACAGCAAAGCGAAAGCAGAAGACAACCCAGGCGGTTACGAACTCTCGAAAAGTGCTCCGCTCTCTGCGCACCATCACCCTATTGCTCCGCTTGCTCTACTGCGCCGCTTGTTCTATTTCTCCAGTGATGTCGTAATCACCTTCGCCAAACTGCTGGCATCATCTGTTTGAGAATAGTGGCCCGGAATACTGGCCTGAGAAGTATTCATGGGAAAAGAATCATCCGCGCAAGACCATTTTCTAGGGAAATATTGAAAAGTCGAATTTTCTTGACAAGTTTTCACAAACATGTCTGCAGAAAAGGATGTTCCTTGAGAGCACAATTCTTTACTTGATTTTGTCGTACTCACATGGTTACTAGCGATCGCCAGCGCGCCCAACGCTGTGCTCACTCCTCTTCATCCATTAAGAAGTCTGCGTTGTTGGCGTTGGCCGTAAGCTGAGCTAGGTCGTCAATGATCCTTCGCGCTGAGGCTCTAACTTCTTCATTATCTGACTCCAGCATGACCACCACACCACGCATCAAAACCCGCAGCCGAGCCAGACAAAAGTAAATCCGTTCGGCGGGTTCAGAGCTGGGACAATCTGCCGCCAGACTATTTAATGTGGATAAAATAGCTGGATTGAGACGAACAATGAGGGATTCCGTGTCGGTCATGGAAACGCGTTGTGAATATTACTGGCCTTTCCAGGATAAAGGCATATTCAGCATTTTACGATAAATAAACGCCAAACAAATGCCCCTGAAAACGCTGTTCAGGGGCATTTGTTTAACAACACTCTAACTCAACTGATTCAGCAGTTCAACGAATTAAGCGGCTTTGATGAGTACTAGGTCGCCATCAATTTTGGCTTCGTAGGGGCTGAGGGCTTCTGTTGCTGGGCCGCTAGTAACGTCACCTTCTGCGCTGAACTTGGAGCCGTGACAGGGGCAGGCAAATTCGGTGTCGGCCCAGGCTACATGGCAGCCCTGGTGAGGACACATCGAGTCGAGTGCGATGATACCGTCTGGGTTGGCCGGGTCTCGAATGACAATCACTGAGCCTGCAACAAATGTTTTACTAGAGAGGAAACCGGCGCTGTCTAGCTCTTCGACAGTACCGAGTGCAGCAAATCCATCGTCGCGAATGCTGCTATCGACTTCTTGCTTGGCCGCGGCGCAAGGATCTGCGGCGCAAGGATCTGCGGCGCAGGGATCTGCCGCAACGGGGTCAGCGGTTTCGGTAGAAGGGGAACACGCTGCGATCGCAACTGGCAGGGAAGACGCCATAAAGCCTACGCCAACCCAGTTCATAAATGCTCGACGCTTCATAGTTTAATCTCGATTACTGTCCAACTCTTAAGTAAATATAACAACAGATGTTGACAGTAGATGACTATTTTCTGAAATCAATATCTGAAGATCGCTACCTAGCAGTTAATTCCTGAAGACAGCGATGAGTGAGGATTTAGGGATTTGGGGGGTTGGGGGTTTGGGGGTCCTACAATCAAGTTCTCCCTACCTCTCTAAATCCCTACTTCCCTAAACCCTTACTTTCACAGTTTTGACGCTGCTGTACTAGTTCGCACTCACTTCTGTTGCCGCGGGAGCGGTAGGCGTAGCTGAGGTTGTTGACAGCCCGGTCAGCCATCCCTTGTGTCGGGCAGTCGCCGCTAGCACAAACAGCATATCTGCCCCGACCACGCTGGCAATCATCCACTCTGATCCGCCCGTGCCAAAGCCGTAGCTATGTAGCCCCGTGCCCAAAACAAAGTTCACACCATACCAGGCCATCAGCACCGCATTGAAAGCAGCCACGCTGGCAACGCTGATGCCAAAGTTGCCAATCCAGCCGACCAGCCTGCCGTGCAGCGGTACCAAATAGCAGAGGAGTGCAATCAGCGCCCAAGTCTCTTTGGGATCCCATCCCCAGAAGCGTCCCCAGGAGAAGTGCGCCCAAATGCCACCGAGAATAATACCCGCAGTCAGCAACAACACACCCACCTGCAACACTCGATAGTTCAGCTGAGAGAGTAGCTGAATGCGCGCGCTTGCCTGAGGCGTAAACAGATAGCTGCCCAACGCAACGTGGCCAATGCCCAGTGCTAGGGCAAAGCTAGCGTAGCTAAGCGCGATAGTGGGTACGTGAATACTCAGCCAGAAGTTGTCGCGCAGCACCGGCACCAGCGGAGAAATGCTGGGATCCAATACTGCTGGCAGGCTATCTGCCAGAATTAAACACATTACTGCCAAGGGAGCCGCAGCCAGCAGGTAGTACTTTGCTTTGTAAATGAGCTCGAAGGTGAGTGCGATCGCAGCAATGCCAAACCCCACCCAAATCACAGACTCATACATATTTGTCACTGGCGGACGCCCGGCAATCTGCATTCTCAGCCAGAAGCCGTAGCTCTGCACGGCGACTCCACCTACAAACAGGCCAATTGCGCTCCAGTACAGCTCCACCGGCCTAATCCAGAGCGTCGCCAACATCACAACAAACGCCAACCCATACAGCATCCAAGCTTTAGCAAACGGATGAAAGTGATTGAAAAAGACTTCTTGGTCGACCGCTCCGACGGCTGGGTAAACGTCTGGGCTCAAGCTGCTGAGACCTGCGCGCAGGTCAGCAGCTAGGGGTTCTAGCATTTCCAAGTGGTTGGGGCCAGCTAAGAACAGCTGCTTCATGGCGGCAAAGGTTGCGAGCTGGGGTGCGATCGCAGTCTCTGAATACAGCGTTTTCCCCTCTGTGATGCCCAGCCATTTGCCCTTGGGGTCGGTGGGATGGGGCACGATAGAGATAGTGTCGTCATCGACAGAGCCCAGCATGAGTGAGAGCCGATCTTCCAGCGTCAGCGCCTCACGCTCATCTCGGCTCAGGTCAACCGATTCCAGCTCTTTTTGATGCGCTGTGCGCACCACCTCTCCTAGCGCTTGGTTTGTCATCAGCGTTTGAAAGGTGAAATACTTCTGGTCAGGATCGAGTCCTACCTTTTCTTTCAACGGGCGATAGCTAAACAGTACAAAGGGCTCTTCGTTCCAGTTGCGGTTGTTGAGCCACAGCGACATAAATGTCGTCATCGAATCTTCGACAACGCCGTCGTGCTTGTAGGTCGTCCGGCCATGAATTTTGGCGACGGTTTCTTTGGCGACCGTGTCTAGGGGCTTTTTGCGCCCGCCCTGCTGTACCACCAGCGTCTCTATGGAGTCTAGTGGGCTCGGCTGAAATTGACTAAAGGGCATCGCAATCAGCAAAAATCCCAAACAAAGTCCGATTGCAAATTTCAAAAGTTTCATAGGTTGGCTGGCTGATTAGCGCTTTGGAAAACTAGAGAGAAAAACTAAAAAGAAAGAGATGAGAAATCAGAAGAGAACTTGAGAACAGAGAAATACAAGCTCTCTACTTTTTTTAGAAACTACCTTCCAAGAAAGGCATTAAATAGAGGAATGGATCCTGGAGAGGTCTCGTTTTCCACCTCTGGAGACTCTTCAGGAACACCAAGAAGCGTTGAAACTTTCTTGAACTTCTTGGCGACGGCGCGACCATAAAACATGGTGGCAACGCCCGCTGTCACCATGGTGGAGCCCAGCCAAGTCAGCCCGGTCACCCACCAGGGCTCTCGCTTCACCTGCAGCGTAGACTGGTTCAAATCGCCCGGATTCCAAGATGCTTGGGCAATTTTCCAACCCTTAAACCAGGTGGGATGGTTCATCCATACGCGGCGATCGCTGATTTGCCCGGCCTCCGCATCCATGAGAGAAATGTCACTTGTCCACATCGCGACCGACTCACTGCCTTCATTGCGATCAACGATAAATTCATTGAGCTTGAGGCTAAACGGTAGCTGCATCAGCTTGGGGCTAAAGGCCACATACCAGTCGTCTGCGCGATCGCCCGTGCTGCCGGGGATGGCGGTGGGCTCTCCCCAAGCCACCCAAACCGGCGGGGTTTCTTCACCGGTCGACACGAGCAGCGCAGGCTCACCCTGCGGTGGTGCATCCTTGGGTAGGGGAACCACTTCTCTCGCGACTTTTGCCCGAGGGATATAGTCAGCCAGCGTCACCTTAAAGTCAGCCCAGCCGGGGCTCACAGTATCTCCGATGGCCATCGGCCCCGAGAGAAATCCCTTGGAAGAGTTTGCCGCGTAGTGCAGCTGCCCTGCCGCATCCACCACGATTCGAAAGAACGCGTCGGGGCCGCTCGCAGTTGGAGCCGCTTCGTAAGCTAGGCCAAGCGCAATGGGCGCATCCGCTTCTCCATTTCGCACAGGCTCGAAGCCGGGCTTACCAAACAAAAACCAGCTCTCTTGGCGATCGCCCTCAGCAGTCTTGCCATTGCCGCTACTTTCCGTCACCACTAAGCGCACCGCTGGATTGCGCAACAGCTGGGTCGCCGTCGTCGGCTGCCGGTTACCATCTAGGCGAAAGTCTGGCCAGAAGCCAGTCACTTCAGCTGTCAGCGTTTTTCCTGCAGCCTTTAACGCGATGGGCTGATTCGCAGACTGGTTTAGAGCCGCTTCCACGTCAATCTTACGAGACTTTCCTTGCCAGCCGAGTGAGACCGTTCCCCAAGCCGCTGATTGAGCCTCGGCGACGGGTTCGCTCAGCGCCTGCGTGAGTGCCTTTTCATCGGCGACACGCGCGATTTGCAGCTCAGCCGGGCCAATATCTAGCGCGCTGTAGGCAGCAGGCGCAACCGCAAGCCAGCGTTCTAGGGTTTGCCCCATGCGATCGCTCTGCAGCACCAGACGCACCGCCGGATTCTCCACTCGCCCACCCGGTTCAAAGTGCACCGTATTGATCGCATTGTTGCTGTAGCCCAGTATCGACAGCGCACCGACCTTACTCGGCACCACCGTCCCATCCGCCTTAATAAATAGAGACGCTTGCTGAGGCGCCTCGCCGGGTGCAACTACCTCTAACAAGTCTCCCTCTACTCGCAGCGTACCCACAGGACCCGCATCGGTGCGCGCCAGCAGCATGCCTTCCACACTCAGGTGAATCACCGCTGCAGATCCGGCAATAATCACCACAAGCCCCCAATGGGTAATCGCGAAGCCCAGTTTCCGTGCACCTCGCCAGGGATAGCGAGACAGGGTAGAGGTGCCAAGGTTCAGCGCCAACAAAAACATTAGGCCGCCAAACCAAGGACTCTTGTAGATTTCTTGCTGGACAACGGCAGAGCCGACTTCTGCCTCGTAGAAGGTTGCACCGATGAGGATGATTGCGATCGCGATCAGCAACGGCACAGCTAGCTTGATCGAGCCAAGCGTTTTACCGAAAGAAGATTTCGCAAAAGAATTGATAAAGGAACCTGTGAAACTAGAACTCATACAAGGGTGCCTCCGCACGCGAGGGAGACAGTAGGAAAATACGATGGAGAAAAATACGACAAAATAAAAACAGGAAAATGCACCACACGGTAGTGGTACTCATTATTGTTCTAATAGATCTGAGTTTGTTTTTGTATCTAAAGTTGCATAAATCTACTGACCTATCCGCATGCTGCATTTCGTTAGAACAGTAATTGCATCGGTCCTGTTGCGAAAAAGAGTAAGAAGAAAGGTGCTTTCTTAGCCGCCGCAAGCCCTGAATGCAAAAGGGGTTTGCATATTTTGTCAGCATTTGAAAATAAAAATCCTTTTTGGGAAGTAAAAAATAATCAACAATTCAGCTTCTGCACAGTAGCTATGCGTATTTCTCATCTCTTCAGTATTTTTTGTAACGATGGGCACAAAAAAGGAACGTGAGTCGCCATAGGTTTGTGTAGTACCACGGGTAGATGATTTTTGTCTTAGACGTCTGTAAGAGATGGAAATTTTCATTTCTGCAGCGTCAGGGTTACGGATATTTTTCGCGCTATATTCTCTGCCTCTAACGAACAACCTTCTATCAGATATCAGACGGTCTTTTATGGGGAAGCCATCGCTAAGCGCCAACTCTCAGCGCTTCTGGCGTTCGATGTTTCCCGTGGAGATTCTCAGACCAGGGCGTCTTTTTACCAATTCCTAACTGTTTTCTGGAGTGCAGTCAGAACATGTCTTTAAACGTAGAGCTCTTAGAGCAAAGCTTTGAACTTGTAAAGCCGAAAGCTGACGACTTTGTTGCTAGCTTTTACAACAATTTATTTACCGATTACCCAGCCTCCAAACCCTTGTTTGAGCACTCCGATATGGCAGCTCAGCAAAAGATGCTGAAAGGTGCCTTGGTGATGGTGATTGAAAACTTGCGCAAGCCGGATGTGCTGAGCAATGCTCTTCAGGGACTTGGCGCCCGGCACGTAAAGTACGGCGCACTGCCAGAGCACTATCCACTGGTGGGCAACAGTCTGCTAAAGACGCTCGGTCAGTATGCAGGCGCAGCCTGGACACCTGAGCTTGAGTCGGCTTGGACAGATGCCTACGGTGCCATCTCCGAACTCATGCTAGAGGGTGCAGACTACAGCAAAGAAGACATCGCGCTTGAGAATGTCCCTACCACAGCTCCCCCAGCAGAGGAAGGCGGCCTGCAGGTGGAGCTGCTCGAACAGAGCTTCGAACTTGTGAAGCCCAAGGCTGACGACTTTGTTGCTAGCTTCTACGGCAACCTCCTGACCGACTATCCCGAGGCTAAGCCTCTCTTTGCCCACACCAGCATGCCAAAACAGCAGCAGATGCTGAAGGGTGCACTGGTGATGGTGATTGAAAATCTGCGCAATCCTGACGTGCTCAGTAAGGCGCTCGGCGGACTGGGCGCACGCCACGTAAAGTATGGCGCGCTGCCAGAGCACTATCCGCTAGTGGGCAACAGCCTCATTAAGACGCTTGAGCAGTATGCGGGCGCTGCCTGGACACCGCAGCTCAAAGAAGCTTGGGTAGGTGCCTACGGCGCTATCACAGAGCTAATGCTGGATGGTGCAGACTACTCGAAAGCTGACGTTCAGCTCGAAGAAACGCCTGGAGCAATGCCCAGCGTGCCGACTCCGACAGCGGCTTCAGAAGCCACGACAACGCTCGAATCGCCAGAAGGCATCGGTGGCGGTACGGCAGCGGGCATTATCGGCGGCGGCGCAGTTGCGCTCGCACTTCTGTTGTTGATTCTTCTGTAACATCGCTTTTTCCCTTTTTTTCAATGGAGAATCGACCCAATCGAAATGTGTTTTGGCGCAAGAAGTTTGGCCTGAGGGCGGCGATTATTCTTGCGGTAGCAACGGTGTTTGTTGCGGTATCAGGTGCCTTTGCGCTGGAGCAGAAGCAGATATTTTTGCCTGGAGAAACCTCTGTTGGACACCACGTGTTCGAGGCGTCTTGTGCGTCTTGTCATGAGGGTTTCAAGCCAGTTTCTAATGAAAACTGCAACCGCTGCCACGAGGCAGAACTAGAAGGTGACCTGCACGGCGCAAAGAAGTTTAAAGATCCTCGCTGGGCTGAATACAGAGAGAATGTGGACGTGCTGACCTGCACGGCCTGCCACAACGAGCATGTTCACATGTTTGGGCGGGGTGTGCACTTACAGCCGGACCTCTGTATGGCCTGCCACGAGGAGCTGACCCTCACCCAGCTCAAGAGCCATCAGGGCTTTGAGCGCGATGGCTGCTGGACGGCGGGCTGCCACAACTTCCACGAGCACGACACTATTTCTACGGGCTTTTTCCGTAAGAATATGGGCGCACCCGACATGCTGCCTGTGCAAAAGCTCCCCAACCGCGTGGTCACAACGGAGCTAAAGGCTGCGCCGGAACCAAACCTCACCAAAGAGTTTTTGGGAGGTAAGTCATGAAACCAATGAAGTTGATTGCGCTTATCTGCGCGGCGCTGCTGCTGTTTGGCATTGCTCAGCCTGCGTTTGCAGCAACCGAGCAGGAGGTGCAAGACATTGTTCAGCAGTGGGAGACCAGTGCCCACGCGCTCAACGATGTGAACTGCGCCAGCTGCCACCAGCATGAGGAAACAAAAGAATTCATTGCGAGTCCAAATCAGGAGAGCTGTCAGTCTTGCCACGAGCAGTCTGTAGATACTTTCTTGCTTGGCAAGCATGGCATTCGCCTGCTAGAAGGTGAAACGCCCCTGACGCCTGCGATGGCGCGCATTCCCATGAAGCAGGCAGCAATGGATAAGCAGATGACCTGCAACGCTTGTCACAACGTTCACACAGTGAACACGATGCAGGCGGCGGTGGATTCTTGTTTGACCTGTCACAACGACACCCACTCGCTGAACTATGAGAACTCCAAGCATGGTAAGGCCGTCTTGGCGAGCACGGCGCTACCTCGGCCAGGAGAGGCGCAGGTGACCTGTGCTACCTGCCACCTACCGCGTACCGGCCATGAAAAAGGTGAGGGCAATGTTGTTGTCAGTGTCAATCACAACAACACCTACACGCTGAAGCCACGGAATCGCATGGTGGGTGAGGTCTGTATGAACTGCCATGGGGTGGAGTACAGCTACAACAGTATTTTCGACGATGAGCTCGTCGAAGCCAATTTTGATCGTCCTCCGACGCTGGAGCATGAGAGCTTTGCTTTGATGCGCGCAGCAGAAAAGCGGAGGGCGGGCAATGCCTCTGACGAAAAGGAAGAGACTACGCCGTAGTTTCTTCTTGTTAGAACCCTCGTTCGCTTTTAGGGCGATCGCATCATTCACTGAACGGACTTATCAGGAGATTACCGATAATGATTAAAGCTAGCTGGATGCAGCGCATTCGCGCTAAGACGATGGCACTATTTGCCCTCGCGGCGGCAATTTGCTTTACGGCAGTTGCCTGCAGCGGTGGCGGTGGCACCACAGCAACAGCAACCGGTCCTTCCATTGCACCGGAACTTGTTTCTGACTACATTCACAACGTGCTAGCAGCCGATAGAACTGCTTACACCAAGCACGTGATTAACCGAGTAAAGACCTTAGAAGGTAAGACAAAAGAAGGCGGCGTTCTGGAGGTCGAATCTACAGAAGGCTGGCAGCAGACAGACGGGATTCCGCTACCTGCACAGATGTTCCGCTTAGGCTCAGAAATTGCCAATGAGTCTGGCGACTTCACCTACAACCTCATTTCTAGCTGGTACATCAACGACAACCACGGTCCTAAGAGTGACTTCGAAGAGGCTGGCCTAGCAGAAATTGAGTCGAGTGGTGAGCCTTTCAAGGGTTACCAGGAAGTAGGTGGACAGGCCTATTTCTCTGCGATGTATCCTGACAAGGCCGTTGCAGAAGCCTGTGTATCTTGCCACAACACTCACCCCATTCATCTTGAGCGCTACCCAGACAAAGTGTTTGAGATGGACGAAGTGATGGGCGGCATCATCATCAACATCCCCGTCGATAGCATGCCTGCTGACGCGTAGGGTTTGACGCTTTAGCCCAATGCCTTTTCTCCTAAAGGGGCATTGGGCTAGGCCATTTTCTTCTACTCTTTTACTATTTAAAGCTTCTATTGCTGTTTTTTCCGCGCTCAAAAGGCCTTAGTAGATTCCATGCAGCCCAAGTTTTCCACGCTGATTATTCTGACGCTGGTGTCGGCAGTTTTGCTGGTGCCGTTTGCCGTTAGCCCTCTGTATCTCGATGCGATGCGCGATCGCTCTTACGATCTTCACCAGTTTTTGCGGGGTGAAGTGTACAAGCAAGGGACGGGGTTTGCCGCTCTCGCGCTCGTCGTTGTAGAGATGCTGCTTACGGCCAGAAAGCGCAGCCGCAGCTGGCCAATCAAGTTCAAGATGCCGGGCTCTGTCATGCTGTGGCGTAGCGTGCACATCTTCACCGGGGTAGCGCTGCTCGCGGTGGTCGTGCTGCACACCGTCGGGGCCAGCGGCATCAACTACAATGCCATTTTCCTGTGGGCTTTTATCGGCGTTACGCTGACGGCTCTTGTGGGCGTGGTCGCAGAAACTGGCGTGCTAGAGTCTCCTCGCAAAGTCTTCAGCTTTACCGGGCCTAAAGTTGTCGAGGGGAAGGCGGCGGGCATCGGTAAAGGTGCACTTATCAGAGGTATGCGCACCATCTGGTTAAAAAGTCATATCTTTTTGGTCAGTGTTTTTGCCCTGATGCTGGCTGTTCATATTTTCTTGGTTTACTACTTCCGCTAACGGCTTTTGTGGGCAGTTGTTGAGCGATTAACGTAGCGTCATTGGCGTCTTATGATATTGACATCAGACAAAGAGAAAAGTCATAAAAATTGGCAGCTGTGGGGGGCGATAACGGGTGCGATAGGTGTCGTTGCGATCGCAGCTTTTGCCACCTTTCTGCTCACTCGCCCCGCCGCCGCCATCATGAGCATGACACCCCTCTCCGGCCTCATGACGCTAAAGTCTACTGCGGCTGAAGCCATGCCATACGATGCGGCCCTTGCCAACCAAAAGCCCACCCTCATCGAGTTCTATGCTGACTGGTGTACCACCTGCCAGAGCATGTCGGGCACCATCGCATCGCTGCACGAGCAGTACGACAGCCAAATCAATTTTGTTATGATCGATATCGACGAACCGCAATGGGCAACCGAAGTCGAACGCTTTGGCGCTTCTGGCGTTCCCCAGTTCACCCTGCTCAATTCTGAGCATGAATCGGTGAAGACTTGGGTAGGCAAAGTGCCCAAGCCCATCTTTAAACGTTTCTTCGACCAGATGCTGAGCTAACGCAGCTTGTCCATCGCCATCGAACTTTCTGTTATTGCCTGATTGGTGAGACCCTATGACACTCCTCAGCCGATTTCTAAAATTACTCGAATGGGTTGAAAGCACCCAAGACTTTTTTCACTTCCTCACTCAGCCCACTGGCCTCTCCGCAGCGGCTGCCCTACTCCTCTACTTTCCCATTCAGTACCTAGGCTGCGACAGCCTTTCTGCTACGACCTTGTCTTGCACGGTGGCGCTTACTCTTTTTTGCCTCTTAGAGCGGCCAGAGTTTTAAGCCTATCTTCTGCTGAGTAACCCTTACTATCGAGAATTCTGTTCAATCTGATCAAACGCTTGCGCCTAAGACAGCCACTGCTCTAACATCCCGACAATGTCATCAATGGAGAAAGGCTTGCTGACGTAGTCATTCATCCCAGCTTCTAGGCACCTTTCGCGATCGCCTGCCATCACGCTCGCCGTCAGCGCAATCACCGGAATCGAGCTGTTGTCAGAATCTTGCTTCCTGAGCTGACGCGTTGTTTCATAGCCGTCTAGCTGAGGCATCTGACAATCCATAAAGACCAAGTCGAAGTGGTTAGTCGCAGTCTTCTCTATCACTTCTCGGCCATTCATTGCCGTTGTCACATTCTCATAGCCCAAGTCTTCGAGTATCATCACCAGGATGTCCATATTGTCCTGGTTGTCTTCAGCGATGAGCAACCGAGCTGTGCTTTTTGAGTTGTCTGAACCGGGCTGTTTTCGGGTATCTCCAGTGGACGGGACCTCATTGGTCAAGTCGTCGCTTGTCTCTAGAGAAACCTCAAACCAAAACGTAGATCCCTCACCTTCCAGACTGTCTACGCCAATTGTTCCATCCATTAGCTCTACGATTCGCCGCGAAATGGTGAGGCCTAGCCCGGTGCCGCCATACTGCCGCGTACTTGATGTATCTGCCTGGGTAAAGGGCTCAAACAGGTCGGACTGATAGGCTGCCGGAATGCCGATGCCCGTATCTCGCACGCTTAGGCGCAAGCTTACAACGGAGGCTGGTGCATCGCCCTCAGTCGCGTCGTCCTGTGCGTCCTGCAATCTTTCTACGCTGAGAACAATGTCACCTTGCTCGGTAAATTTTACGGCATTGCTCAGCAGATTTAGCAGTACCTGCTGGAGTCGGAAGCTATCTCCGATGACATGCCTGGGCACCTTGCCGATAGATTGAAATTCTAAATTTAGGCCTTTCTGCGAAGCGGCATGGGTGAAGTTTGAGAGGGCTGTCTTGAGCATGGCAGGCAGGTCAAATGGCTTGCAGTCAATTTTTAGCTCTTTGGCTTCTAGCTTGGAGAGATCTAGCACGTCGTTGATCAGGGTTAGCAGTGTCTGACCGTTACGGCTCAGCACGTTCAACAGATTGCGCTGTTGCTTATTTAGCTCTGTTTTTTCGAGGAGCTGGCTAGTCCCCAAGATGAGGTTCATGGGCGTGCGAATCTCATGGCTCATATTCGCCAAGAATTCGGACTTTGCCTGATTGGCAGAGTTGGCAGCTTGGGCAGAAGCGATCGCATTCTCCAAATTTTGCTTTTGCCTCTTGAGCCGCTCCTCAGCCCGTTTGCGCGGGGTCGCATCGGTGCACAGTCCTAATACCTGCCGCACGCTGCCATCTTCATCGCGGCTAAAGATCACGCTGCGCAGCGTCAGCCACTTCCAACTTCCATTTTTGTGCTGCACTCGAATCTCAGTATCCAGCACTTCATCAGGATGATCGTTGAATCTGTTGTAGTAGCGATTGATCTTATTCACATCTTCAGGGTGTACCATTTGAGCAATCATCTGATCACCCATGTCGGCAACTTCTTCGGGGGTGTAGCCCAGCACCTTAGTTACTGAAGAGTTGAGGTACACATTTCGACGCTCTTTGACATCAATAATGTAGATAATGCCTGGGTTAGACTCTGACAATCGTCTGGCAAAATTTCGGCTATCTTCCAGCTCAAATTGAGTCTTTTTCAGCTGAGTTACTTCATTGACCACCGCACCGACCCATCGCCGACTGTCTGGCAGCTCTATGGGAAAATAGCTGACATTCCAATAGCGATGATTGCCCGGATCTGTCGGCAGCTCGCCTTCAAATCCCTGGTCGAGAATAGGCTCTCCTGTATCTCTCACATGCTGATGAAGCCGATAGGCTTTATTGGCAATCTCCGAAGGAAGCACTTCAAGCATGGTCTTTCCGAGATGCTCTTCTACAGAGAGGTTATCAATCTCAGCGAGCACATTGTTCACCATTAAAAATCGCAGCTCTTCATCGTGCAGTGCAAAGCCGATGGGGCTAGTGTTATAAAATGTCTCTAGCAGTACGTTGGTTTCCTGTAGCTCTGACTGAACCCGCTTTAGTTCGCTAACCTCGACAAAGGTCAGCACCACACCATCGAGCGAGCCGTCGTCTTTGAGGTAGGGATAGGCCCGCAGTAGCAGGTCTTCACCGGTTCTCTCATTGACGACTTCTCGCTCTGCTAAAGTCTCATCTTGCAGCACCTGTTCTGCAAACGTTTGTAGATTCACTTGAGAAAGGCGGCTGGTAAAGTCTGAGATTGGCCGGTCAATATCGCCCGGACGCAGACTCACCACATCAGCCGCTGCCGGGGTGAATTTACGAATATTGAGATCGGGGTCTAGAAAAATAACGCCGATATTAGTACTTCTTAGAAGGTTATTAACATCGGCGTTGAGCTGGATGAGTTCTTGAATTTTTCTTTGATATTCGGCGTTGACGGTATGCAGCTCTTCATTGACTGACTGCAGCTCTTCATTGGTGCTCTGCAGCTCTTCGTTCGAAGCGAGCAGCTCTTCATTGGTGGCCTGCTGCTCTTCGTTAATGGTCTCTAGCTCTTCGATGGTGACCTGTAGATTTTCTTTCGTTTGCCTCAGCTCATATTCCAAAGCATCTATCCGCTCGCTCGCGCTAGAGGAGATCGTAAACGTTTCTCCCGCTGTCTGGGTTACAGCATCTACGATCTCAATGACGACCACCAGCGCAGCGCCTTGCTTGTCCATCTGCTCTGAAAGGGTCACCTTGAGGTTGACACTGAGTAATTCACTATCTTTTGTCAGTGGAATCTCTGTGTAGGTAACGGTCTCTTCTTCTCGCTTAGCACGATGTAAAGCTGTTCCCAGCGGCAGCCGTAACTCAGGAGGCACCATGTCGGTCACGTCCATCTGCACTTCACCCACCGGTAGCGCCAATAAGTTGGCGGAGTTGTAGAAAATACGCAACAGCTGATTGTTTGGGTTCACAGAAAAACAAGTCGCTCTGCGATCGCCAAACACGCACCTAAAAGTGTCTTTGATTAGTCGGGTATCTTGCTGTCTGGGTTTGAGCCTCCGCTGATTGTTCAAAGTAAGCGGCGAGACGACAGCAGGCGGCGAAGGCAACAATCGCCGTCCGTTTTTCTTCTTTTTATAAATTTTCGCCTTAGACTGTAGCGTTTCAAAGTCCTGAGCATATTCTCCAAGGGTCTCAGAGCTGCCTAAGAACAGAATACCTCCTGGTGCCAGGGTGAAGTGCAAGAGTCGAATAATCTGTTGCTGCAGGTTGGGCTGCATGTAGATGAGCACGTTGCGGCAGCTCACCAGGTGCATCTGTGAAAAGCCCGCATTCTTGGTTAAGTCGTGCGGGGCAATGATCATCATCTCACGCAGAAAGCGCTTCACCTGGTACTTATCGCCCACCTGGGTAAAGTAGCGCTCAAGCCGCGCGGGCGATACATTGGTTGCAATGCTGATCGGGTAGCAGCCTTTGCTCACCACAGCCAGTGATTGCTCGTCAATGTCAGTCGCAAAGATTTTCGCCTGAATATCTTCCCGGCCAGAAGCGGCGATCGCATCATTTACAACCATCGCCATTGTGTAAGCTTCTTCGCCGGTCGCACAGGCGCTCACCCACACGCGCAGCTGCTCATCAGGATCTAACTGCTCAATGATTTTGGGGAAAACATGCTTTTCTAAATACGGCCATGGGTCTTTATCTCGAAAAAAGGCCGTCGCACCAATCAAG
>JBCBFY010000042.1:0-36085 GCA_038527325.1 Cyanobacteria bacterium J06614_10 | reverse complement strand
CACGGACCAAGGAAGAAGTTACCAAGGAACCGTGCATCGCACTGAACAAAGAACCACCGAACACACCCGCTACACCCAACATGTGGAAGGGGTGCATCAGGATGTTGTGCTCTGCTTGGAATACCAACATGAAGTTGAAGGTACCGGAGATACCCAAAGGCATGCCGTCAGAGAAGGAACCCTGACCCAAGGGGTAAATCAAGAAGACTGCGGTTGCTGCTGCAACAGGTGCAGAGTAAGCAACACAGATCCAAGGACGCATACCCAAACGGTAGGAAAGCTCCCACTCACGACCCATGTAGCAGAAGACGCCGATGAGGAAGTGGAAAATTACCAGCTGGTAAGGGCCGCCGTTGTACAACCACTCATCCAAGGAAGCGGCTTCCCAGATGGGGTAGAAGTGTAGACCAATTGCGTTGGAAGAAGGGACAACAGCACCAGAGATGATGTTGTTACCGTACATCAGAGAACCTGCAACAGGCTCACGGATGCCGTCGATGTCCACGGGAGGCGCTGCGATGAACGCGATGACGAAACATGCAGTTGCGGCTAGCAGTGTAGGGATCATCAACACGCCAAACCAACCTACATAGAGGCGGTTCTCGGTGCTAGTAACCCACTGACAAAACTGCTCCCACAAGGAAGCGCTTTCGCGCTGCTGTAGAGTAGTAGTCATTATTATTCCGGTAGTTAGGTACGTATGCGATTGGGAGCCTCATAAAAGAAGGTAAATTCCCAACCTATGAAAGTATAGTAACGCATGTAACAAAATGTTGCAAGCATTAATTTATTGACTGCGATTTATTCTCTAGCCTTTAGGCGTTCTTCTTTGCCAGCGCACTACTGCATCGCAGACATTGTGCTCTTCCAAGACAGTTCTTTGCGTAATACTTGCAAAGCCCTCTGCTCAGGTCCTGAAAATAGCTCCGATGCGATTAGCTCACTGAGGACTTGGCGTGTCAGCTGAGAAGCAAAGCCGCCCCCTGATCGCAATAGATGGCTGTAGTAGGCAAACTGTGGCTTGCCATCCGCTGTCCGATGAAAGCTGTGAACCTCAGACATGCTCATACCAAAAACAGGCGTATTAACAGGAATTACGATCCGAGGAATGCCCTGTAGACCATAGGGCGCTGCACCTGCAGCGCCGACCTGCAGGCTACCGACTAAAACCACGCTCAGAAGAACACAAGTATCTTGAATCAAGTCGGGTGTGAATGCCGGATCGGGCGCACTCGTCAGTCGGGGACCGCTGTTGAGGAAAGACGAGTTGAATAGCTGAGAGTCGTAGACGAGGCCAACGGCCCAGTGGCGTGAGTCTTCAAATTTTACGAACTGACCGAAGCCGTAGTCTTCTGTCCGGGGAGGATTGTTGACGTCGTTGATGGTGTCTAACTGAACGATGTAGTCGCAGTGTGAGTTAGATTTTACAACTCTGCCCAGCTGACAGGCTTTGGATTTGTCACGGGACGTTTTTTGAGGAGAAGAAACCATTGCCAATAGGAAACGTTGAGCAAACAGTGGCTCTAGAATATCCCACACGGTCGAACAGATGTATTAATTCTCATAAAAAGAGGCAGAAACTACTCATAAAAGCGTTTCTGCCTCTTTTTAATTCATCAAGTCCGTAAGTGTTCTGTAACTTGTAGTTGCCGATCTGCTACATACTCTAACTGTTTGAACAAGCAGCACCTACACAGACATTCCTTGGATAATGTAGTCGAAGTAGGGAGCCGCTTCGCTAGCGTCTTCTTCGCTCATCAGGCCTAGAGAAGCAGTCTTAAGGCATCGGATAGCCTCCACCATGCCGGGCACGGGCACATTCAGTGCGTTGTACATTTCACGTACACCGATTAGGCCGATGCTTTCGATGGGGTCTTTGTCACCGGCAAGTACGCTGTATGTCACAAGGCGAAGGTACCAGCCATAGTCTCGCAGGCAGAGGGCTCTTTGCTTTTGCCCATAGGCGTTGCCACCCTTGGCAATGAAGTCTGGGCGGATCTTCCAGAGCGCACTACTGGCCTGCTCTACAATTTTCTTTTCGTTATCCGCTAGGGTTTGAGCAATCCGCATCCGCTGATCGCCGGTTTTCAAAAAGTCTTCAATACCTTTGAGTTCGCCACTAGTGGGATAGCGCAACTCATCATCTGCATTAAGAATTACTTGGCTGACAACAGACATAGTTTTTTAAGATTGCGATAACTCGATTTGTCTACTAGTTTAGCGACTCTAGGGACGCCAAGGAAGGCGATCGCACAGATTCATCCTATATTTCGTCCACCAGAGACAAAGCAAAACACGGCTGAACCTCTGCTGAGAAAGGCCTAAAGAAATATTACGAAAGAAAGATTAAAAAAGAAACATACAGCACGAAACACCCTATCAACCGTGCATTTCTAGCCTCTTAGCACGAATCTGTGTACTGTCGCACAGTCCCTATTCGCGAAAAATTACGCAGTTGTGCCCCAGCAAAACTCTATAAATAAGCGATACTTGTAGGCTGGCTCAGCGACTCACACCGGTAGAGTCAATCCCTATGAGCAAAATCTCATAGAGCAAAACCTCATAGAGCCAGACCTATTAAGCAAGTCCTGTCAGCCATCCCAAATCGCCATGCTGCCACCCCCCTCTTCCTCAGATCCTTCAAACGCTGAGCAGCCGGTCCATTCCGAACCTTCACCTAGCAAGAGCACTGCATCGGCCCCGCAAAATCCTTGGGAAACTGCGCAAGCCAAACCCAAATGGCAACAGGGCGAAACCATCAAGCTCACCATCACAGACCTGAGCAATGGCGGCGAAGGCGTCGGGCGTTGGCAAGAGCGGGTCGTCTTTGTGCCCAATACCGTACCCGGTGACGAAATGCGAGTGCAGCTCACCAAGGTGAAAGAGACCCATGGCTTTGGGAAGCCCGCAGGCATCGTGAAAGCATCTCCTCAGCGAGTACGGCCTGCCTGCATCGTGGCAGACAAGTGCGGCGGCTGTCAGTGGCAGCAGGTCAGCTACGAGGCACAGCTAGCAGCCAAACATCAGCTAGTCGTCGATGCGCTCACGCGAATTGGGAAATTGGACGATGTGGAGGTTGGCCCGGTTATCGCGGCGACGGAGACCCTTGGCTACCGGAACAAAGCCACCTATCCTGTGGGGCGATCGCAAACCCAAAAAGTAAAAGCAGGCTACTACCAAAAAGGCTCTCACCGCTTAGTGAACCTAAACCAGTGCCCCGTTCAAGACAGCCGCCTCGACCCCATTCTGGCAGGCATCAAGCAAGATATTCAAAACAGGGAATGGAAGATATACGACGAACGCACACACAAAGGCCACATTCGGCATTTGTCTCTGCGCATTGGTAGACGGACTGGCCAGATTTTGCTTACTATCGTCAGTCGCTCAGTCAAGCTCAAGGGCATTCATGAGCAGGCCGAAGCATGGATGGAAAGATATCCAAATATTGCAGGCGTTCTGGTGAACCTGAACTGGAAGAAAACGAACGCTATTTTTGGGCCCGAAACGTTCTCCATCGCGGGAGAAGCTTACTTGGAAGAAGCGTTTGCCGGTCTCACCTTTCACATTCAGCCCACGACCTTTTTTCAGGTGAATACCCAACAAGCAGAACGGCTCCTGCAGCAGATAGCGACGGAACTGGCCCTGACCGGAGAAGAAGTGATAGTCGATGCCTACTGCGGCGTCGGCACCTTTACCCTACCGCTAGCTAAGCAGGCCAAGTACTGCATCGGACTCGAAAGCTTTACTGAGTCGGTCGTGCAGGCACAGGCTAACGCAGCGCTCAACCAAATTGAAAATGTAGGGTTTCGCATCGGTGATGTGGCAGCGCTCTTACCCGGCCTTGAAACGACGCCGGATATTGTCCTACTCGATCCACCCCGCAAAGGCTGTGAGCCTACAGTTCTAGAGGCCCTGATTGCTCTACATCCGCAGCGAATTGTCTACGTCAGCTGTAATCCGGCGACCCTCGCAAGAGACCTGAGAGTACTTTGCGAAAGCGGCGGATACCACGTGAACCGAGTGCAGCCAGCAGACTTTTTCCCGCAAACGGCACATGTCGAATGCGCCGTATTTCTGACGGTCGACGCGGAGGAATGACAAAAAGACCTCACTGAGCTTTCAGTGAGGTCTGTAGTTGTCTATTGTTTACATCTAACAGGAGGTAACACGTCATGGCTCGTGTATTTTTAGGTTTCCCAGGGATGTAGTGGAACTATCTAGAACTATCTCCCTGTCTTTCCTTTTTTGATACAGTGCCTGTACATGTTGGGTCGTCTTTCTGGTAGCGTAGCTGCCAAACGCAGAAGCAAGCCAGTGGCAAGGAAGCCGTATGAGATTCAGTGAAATCATCCAAGCTTTGGGAGATGAAGTCACAGCATCTAGCCTGACAGACACAAACGGAGCTGAAACTTCTCAAAGCGACCCCAACAGCAATCCCAACAACGATCCAAATATAGACGGGCTAGCAGCCATCCAAGAAGCCACTAGCCGCGACTTGAGCTACGTAGAAGGTGCAAAATTTGCTTCTTATGTGGCCACTACCTCGGCTGGAGCCTTAGTGCTTCCTAATGATGAGGGACTGCAAGCTCAGGCGAGCGATCGCAACATCTCCTGGGTCAGCGTCAAAAACCCCAGGCTTGTCTTCGCAAAAGCTATCAACCTTTTTTACCAGCCATATCGCCGCGAACCCGGCATGCACCCCACCGCCGTCGTCGAACCCGGCGCGCACATTGGCAAAGACGTGGCCCTAGGCCCCCACAGCGTTGTCCATGCAGGTGCCAAAATTGGTGATCGCGTCTGTATCCATGCCAATGCGGTTGTGTATCCAGGCGCGCACATTGGCGAAAACACCGTACTCCATGCAAATTGCGTCGTTCATGAGCGCACCCAAATTGGCGCAAACTGCGTCATCCATAGCGGCGCGGTGATTGGCTCAGAAGGGTTCGGGTTTGTGCCGACTGCCGACGGGTGGGAAAAGATGCATCAGTCTGGCATTACCGTCCTTGAAGACGGCGTAGAAATTGGCTGTGGCTCAGCGGTAGATAGGCCTGCCGTCGGTGAAACAAGAATTGGCCGCAACACCAAAATAGACAACCTCGTGCACATTGCTCACGGCTGCCAAATCGGGGAAGCTGTGGCTATGGCTGCTCAGGTCGGTATGGCAGGCGGCGTTCAGGTTGGCAATAGGGTTATTTTGGCGGGGCAGGTCGGCATCTCGAATCAGGCAAAGATTGGCGATAACGCGATCGCCTCCGCGAAAGCAGGCATCCATACCAACGTCCCGCCGGGAGAAATCGTCTCCGGGTCTCCCGCCCTCCCCCACAAAATTTTCCTTAAGGCATCTGCGCTACTCAAACGCCTGCCAGAAATGTCAAAAACGCTAAAACAGCTGCAAAAACAGCAAAATTCATAGCGCTACTTCGAACGTGCTCCCTCCAGCTGCATAACCTGCCCATGCCAACATCATTCAGATAAGCCCACGAACCCAAGGGAAGAAAGTCAAGGGTAGAAACCAGTGAATATTCCACTGTACTTTCAACAATTAATCAACGCATGATAACTTCTGTAGCGCTCTATTAACTTCAGCATCTAAGCTCAGTAATCATCAGCAATTGTGCTAATTTAGGAAGTATGAAAGACAACTAAATATCACACCGTTCGGATTCCTTTCAAAGGTCGTTAAGGAAAAGTCTTCCCGAAAGGAATTAGAGGCTTTTATTAACACTGGAGAAAGTAATTCAACGCCGTTCAAACAACAAACCATTACTTCGCACTGAATCCCTCAATATCGGGCAAAACGTCTTATTTTTGTAGGCTGAGCCAAATCGAAGGTGAATACCATCCGCAGGGACCGTGCGAATCCTGTCCACCCCTCTGTAAAAGCATATCCATTCTTTTCTGTAGTTGCTATTCAGGTCGGAGGTAATATTCTCGACTGTTTATTCAAGTTGGAAACCCATTTAGAGCTGACCACCTCTGGTCGGCTCTTGTTTTTTTAAATGTTGTATTTGAACAAACAGCTACAAGCACCTTTCAATGGATTCTTGTTTATACATAGCCTATCGATTCTTTCGAGAGCATTTAAGGATTCAATTAAGCAAAAGAGACTTGAAATCGACATAAAAATGCAGCTATTCCTTTCTTAAACCATCAACTTCACGATTACTGTTGACAGTGACAAATTACCATAGAAAAAATTAGCCGCTACGCAGTATTTCAAATTTTGGCACTCGCTTGGCTCGCCCTTATCATTGGCAACACTCGCTTGCACTGGGGCTATTTCTATCAGGAAAGGTTCATTGGCGCTTGGCATACGCCTCACATTGCGCTGCCCAACGCAACACAACTCGCTGCAGGCAACTTTCGAGCAGAAGCCTGGGCCCAGCAGCTGCCCAGCTGGTACGCCCAGCTATCCCATAGCCAGAGGCAATGGCTTCCCACAGACACGCGATCGCCCTCAGCGCTATGGATAGCCTCTGCAGTCTCCCAACAAACGACACTATGGCAAACAGCAGCGCCCCACGCTCGTAGCATATCGCGAAGCCAAATATCGATCAGTCACCTCTACGAGACGATTGGCATCGATAGAGCCATTAACTTGCTGGGTGCAGGTACGACCGTAGGCTGGCCAGCGCTAGTGATTGATGGCGGCACAGCGCTAACGCTCACAGCAGGCGTCTCCCAAGAAGAGCCAAAGCAACCAGCAGCACCGGGCAGTCTGGGCAGGTTTTACGGTGGGGCCATACTACCGGGACTACGGCTTCAGCGCGAAGCCCTAGCAGACAAAACAGCGACCTTAGCTGCGTTTGTACAAACTACCGACGGGAAATGGGAGGAGACCCTACCGCCCAGATGGGCCACTAAGACGAGCGAGGCGATCGCCAGTGGCTTGCTCTACGGCCTAGCAGCAACCCTAGCAGACTACATCACTGCTTGGTGGCAGCAATTCCCAAACGGTGCCGTCATTGTTACGGGAGGCGACGCGCCTCAAATTCACCGCGTTCTACAGCAAAGAACCCCAGAGATAGCCTCCAGGGTTCAACTCAATCCAGCTCTTATGTTCTACGGAATGGCCACCTGTCGCAGCGCGCAGCTAGCCTAGGCAAACTCATCGCAAAGAGCTGACCGTAATGTCGTACTCGGATTCGCTTGTGCCATACACAGCCTCTGGCAGCGCGTCGGCATTATCTAGCTGCTGCAGGGAGTTTACTCGGTTTCTGGCATCGGGGTGAGTGCTCAAAAATTCCGGCGGGGAGCCCTGGCGAACCAGCTTTTGCATAAAGGTGACCATGCCGGTCTGATCGTATCCGGCTCGGCCCATGCTGTAAAAGCCATGGCGGTCTGCTTCGTACTCATCGCTACGGCTCGCGGGCAGCTGTAGCGCGATCTGAGTGCCAATATTTACGAGGCGATCACGGTTCACCCCTAGCGCGCCGGTAATACCTTGAGTAATCGCAGCCTGACGCATCTGTTTCTTGGCATGCTCACCGGCAATGTGGCCAATCTCGTGACCAATCACACCTGCTAGCTCAGCTTCGTTGTCCGCTGCGGCCATCAGGCCAGTCGTCACATACACATAGCCGCCCATCGTGGCAAATGCGTTCACCGCATCGTCTTCTACGATTTGGAACGTGTATGGAATATCGGGGCGATCGCTCACTTCAGCCAGCGTCTGACCAATGTCGTCTACGTAGGCATTCAGCGTAGGCTCTTCAAAAATTTTGATCTGACCGCTTTCAATCAGCTGCTGGTTAATACCTGCGCCCAAGTCCACTTCCTGACTATCGGACATATTGGAGAGCTGATAGACCCTCACACCATTGATGAGGAGATCTAGCCAGCTAGCCTGAGAAGGCTGAGCGATCGCCACGTTAATCCCCAAAACCATCACCAGTGAGACAAAGCCATAGGCAACACGGCGGTAAAACTTATTCTCAGGATTCAGCAGGTTAAACATAAGACCAGACGCCACCAAGTTTTAGTTGATTGTTCCTAGTTAAACCTTAGCGATTGGGACTTGTCATGCGTCTTAAGTTGTGACACTTCGCAAATTGCAGGCATCAATTGTAACGGTCTTGTTGCATAGCAGGATGGCCGTAGTCGATGTGAGTCGATGCTTTTAGCTGTCTAAGCAATGCGCGAAAGCATGTGCCAAAAGTCCATCGCAAGTCGTGAAATTGAACGGGCAATCGAACGGGAAATTGAAAACATTGAATCCTAAAAAATATGGTTAAATACGGTGGTTTGAAATTCGTGTTGGCAGCAGCATGACACGGGATACACTCAACAGGACAACTTCACCGGGATAACCTCAACAGGATAAAGCAATGGCAGTCTTAGATTCGAAGGGTCGTCTTTTTGGCAAGCTGAGCATATTAGATTTGGGCGCAGCGCTAGCGATTCTGATGGTCGTCTTTGGTATCTTCTTCTATCCAGGCTCGGGAGGATCCGTTGCGCAGGTAGGCGCCAACACTAAAGAGATAGAAGTAGACGTGATCGCACGAGGCCTAACCGTCCTCAATCCCCAAGAATTTCTGGCCGATCTCGCCGAGACCGACTCCACCAAAATCATTGTGCGCAACCAACCCTACGGCAAAATCGGTGTCAAAAACGTACTCGCCCTGCCCCGCAGCGTCGCTGTCCCTCAGCCCGATGGCACGGTCAAGTCCTATCCTGACCCCCGCCCCGAGCTTGGCTACACCGCCGACATGCTCATCACCCTAGGCGGCAGAGCGCAAATTACGGCAGACGGCCCCGTTTTAGGCGTCCCAGTCAAGATTGGGACCCCCATCGAAATCGATGGAGAAAGATATAACTTCCGAGTCTCGACAGTTGCTGTGCGCGTACTGGACGAGGAACCTGCAAATGCGACGCCAGAAACACCCGCGCCCGAACCAGCCCCTGCAGAATAGCGGCAGTGCAATCGCATCAGCTGATGTCAGTCAAGCGATATCAGCTGATGCCAACTGACTAGCCAAACTATCGGCAATCTTATCGGCCACCCCGGCAATCCACACCTCATCCTGCTTCGTGTAGCTGCGCGGCGCATTGGCCCCCAAAATCAATACTCCTTTTTCACCCAGCGGCTGACAGATTAAGCCCTGGGTGTTTTTGGGTAAGTAGTCGAACTCTACACGCCCAGGATAGAGAGGTAAATTCACCAGATACACAGGCTTTTGCTTACTTAAAACACGTTGCACAATCGCACCCGGCTCGACTTGAGACTGCGGTCCTAGCACCCCTCTTCGAAGCAGCACCTGACCGTCGTAGTAAACCACCACGCTACGCGTTGCCGTATTGGTCAGCAGCAAATGGGACGCCCAAGCTAGCTCAGTCTTCACGGTAGATGACAGCTCGTTAGCCCATTCCAGTCCCTGCTCACCCTCTAGCACCACAGACTCTGGCAGCTTGGGCTGAATCCGCTGCCACAGCAACCCTGTCAAAATCAACACCGCGCTCAAAATGACACCCAAAGCATCTGCGCGAGACTGCGCAGAGCTGACAGCAGGCGTCATCAGTCGATTGAGAAATAGCAAAGTTCCGCCTAGGGCACCTACGACCGTAGGCAGGTGACGCAGCACTTCATTTTGGTCGGGGTTAGCCATAGGGGGTTCAATAAACCTATGCACAAAGATACTAGCTATAGTGTATCTTTGGCAGGAATCGATTGTAGTGAAAACAGCCAAACAGTAGGGCTTTCCCGACTATCGGTAGATCATCTTTGGGCGAATTCATTTGACGAATACATGACGAATACATCGAGGGCAAATACATCGGTATGGACAGCGGTGGGCGTAGGGCTGGCTGTCGGTTGGCTTGGGCTCTCTTTTAATGTCAACAAAATGGGATGGCGCTTTGGGGAGAGGCAGACTGCTCAGGCAGTGAAGTTGAGCGCGGTCGATATTCGCCCGCAGTGGGAATCGGCCTGGGTCCAAGAGGTCATCGCCAATGACCCGGCGGTCAAACAGATCGTGTCTGGCTACCTGTCTGGCCTGTCTTCGGCGGGGTACGTCTTAGGAGAGCAGGGTGTTTGGGTCTCTACGGGTCAGTACACCGTTGCCCAAAATCAGGGAGATATCCCGATGCCAGCGGCCTCCCTAACCAAGGTGGCAACGACGCTCGCGGCACTTTCTACCTGGGAAGCCGCCCACAGATTTGAAACCTGGGTGGGGTGGGAAGGTCGCTTTGAGAACGGAGTGATTGAGGGTGACCTGATCGTTGAAGGGGGTGGCGATCCGCTGTTTGTTTGGGAAGAAGCGATCGCACTAGGCAACGCGCTATCGCAGCTAGGCGTCCGCAGAGTAACGGGCAACTTAGTCATCGCGGGCGACTTCACCATGAACTTTGAAACCAATCAGGGTAAGTCTGGCGAGCTGCTAAGGCAAGCCATAAACGCCTCAAAGTGGGACTATGCCATCGAGTCGGCACACCTGCGGCTACCCCAGGGGACACCGACGCCACAGGTCGACATTGCAGGCGGTGTCAAGGTTTCGCCTAGCAGTCGACGCGGACGCACCAGCGGTTGGCTCATCAGGCACGATTCTCTGCCGCTAGTGGCCATTCTCAAGGCCATGAACATTTACAGCAACAACCCAATGGCTGAGCAGATGGCCAATATCGTGGGAGGCCCCGTCAGCATCGTGCAAAAGGCCGAAGAAGTCGCAGGCGTTGTGCCAGGAGAGCTGACGCTCATCAACGGGTCTGGGCTCGGGGAAGAAAATCAGATGTCACCGAGAGCAGCCGTCGCGATGCTACAAAAAGTTCATGATATTTTGCGGCAGCAGAACCTCACGATTTCAGACATTTTTCCTATTGCAGGGAGAGATGGTGGCACCCTAGTAGACCGCGGACTCCCGAATAACGCTGTGGTCAAAACTGGCAGCTTGGCCGTGGTGAGTGCACTGGCAGGTGCACTGCCCACCCAGAAAAAAGGCATCGTTTGGTTTTCTTTGATTAACTACGGCTCGGGGCTAGATGCGCTGCGCGATCGCCAAGACCAAATCCTCTCAGCCATCGAACAGCAGTGGGGCAAAGCCGCAGACATCCCACCCGAGCTGCAGTCGAGCATCGTCATCGGCCAGCCACCCTTCCAATTTGGCGATCCCCAGCGCAATCTGGCAGCGCAGCAGCCTGCTCCTTAGCTGGCTATAAGCTTGGCGCAGTAGCGATTGTGAGCGATCGCACCTATCCCCCCACGGCCTCAAAAATCCTCCGGCACAATCTCAGTAAAGACCTCGCCCGACTCGCCGCCGGTTACTACCAGCGTGCCAGTTTCTATATTGCCAACGGCCCGGGTACCCGCCATAGAGATTTCAGGGTCAGCTGCCTGCTGATAGCGTACGTCACCGGTCGCCTCTACATCTTGTGTCGTCGTTTGCCAAGTCACTTCATCAGCCGCGAGGCGAGCGTCATTTTCTTCTCCGGCGGCGCGGACATCTCCGGTGAGGTAGATCACCTCCTGAGCCAAATCGAGACTTGCCCGATTGGAAGTCGCGGTGACTCTGCGCGCTGGCTGAACAATATTGACCGGCTGGTCCATCGTCACCAGCTGAGTATCGACATCCCATACCGCCTGCTCGCTCTGTACGACCAGCGGCTGCTCAAGCGCATCGAAGCGAACGGCTTCCTCCAGGGTAACGATGTTTTCTGCGAGGTCTACTAGGCCAGACTGACCCGTCAAGCGCTCAGTGACCTGCTCAAAGCGATCGCTCTCAAAGTTTTCTACCGCTACGGGCTGATTGGCTTCGATTTCTTCCCGCTCCGTAAACCAGCTTAGGGCTTCCGACTCAAACGCAAGCCAAGGCGTTTCTTTGCTTTTGGCAACGACACCGCCAGTAAAGTCCACTCGCTTTTCTTTATTTTTGACGGTTACAAGCTGTGCGATCGCATTCAGTTGGGGATTGGAACCGGTCACCGCAGCAGCAGACTCGCCACCGCCAGAAGGCCGCTCAGAAGCACGCGGCACCTCAGCTGATGACGCTTCAGACGTTTCATCCGCCTCGCCCTCAAAGTCACCCATCACGAGCAAATCTTCTTTGGGCACCCACTTGAGCCGTTCACCTTCGAGCGTCAGCTCATCTTCTACGCCCGTAGCAATTAGGTTGCCTCGGAGAAAAAGGATCTCACCATTCTGCTGCACCTCCCCTTCATCAGCAGTCACGGTATAGATCACATCTCCCGCCTGAAAAAATTCCCCTTCCAGATCCAGCAGCTCAGCCCGCTCTGTATCCGGCAGATAGTTCACCGTTTCAGCCTTGATCCGCCACAGCAGCGCGCCGTTTTCGTCGGGCTGCTCCAGCGTGACAGTCTGCAGCGTCAGCTCAGCAGGCACCTCCTGCTCGGGTTCGCTGTCCACCACTCGACTGCTCGAAAACCAAACCCTCAGCACAAGCGCTACAGCGACAGCTACTGCAGCCAGGACGATTCCTCGATACCACCGACGCCTCAAAATCTCTAAAGCCCTCTCTAAAAGCTCTGCGAGCTGAATACCCTTAGACTAGGCTTTTTGCGATTTTTTGTGCAATCTATTTTGACAGCCCAGAGCAGTTTTCTACTGGCTTATGGGCGAGCAGCCTGAACCTCATCTAGCACAGAGATACTAGAGAGGGGACGGTAGGTATAGTTGTGCTGCACGACGCTTGTATTGCCGCTTCGAGACGTCTTACAGATGTCATCCTTGATGCCATCTAAATCGATGTAGCGGTCTGAAACGTTAATCAGGCTATCGCTTGTCATGGCGCGTAGGCTAACGACCTCTACCCGAACGCCTTTATAGCTGGCAGCATCGACTGCGTATGCCAAATCACCGTCACCACTAACCAGCACTGCCGTATCGTAGCAATCAACAAGGGCCATCATGTCAACAGCAATTTCCACGTCTAAGTTGGCTTTTTTAGATCCATCGGGTAGCTGCACAAGGTCTTTGGCAATCACACGGTAGCCGTTTCGACGCATCCACAGCAAAAAGCCTTGCTGCTTCTCATTGGAGCGATCTACGCCGGTATAAAAAAAGGAACGGAATAATCTTGAGCCAGATGTCAAACGACACAGTAGCTTGGTGTAATCGATTTCGATGCCTAGCTGAAGCGCGGCGTAAAACAGGTTTGAGCCATCTATAAAAATTGCAACGCGGCCACGATTTTCCAACACCTGCTCAGGCGTGAAAACGGAATCGTGACCTAAAATCTGGTGGTTGTTTAACATATTTTCCGGCTTGAAAGGGGTCTATTTTCTATGGAAGTTGAGGTTTCTTAAGTCGACAGATTGCTATCTTTATTACGTTTTCTTTTCTGAATTGATTACTCGACCCAAACAGATCTAGGTCCTACTCACTGCTTCTTGGTCGCGTCAGGGTCGAATATCTACAGTTAGGGCTTACAAGGCCTGTTGGCATCAGTGGACGACGCTAAAACCTAAGACTGCTGATGCATTATCCACACAGCATCACCCACAGGCAGCTCACAAACGATGTGAGGCAGAAATACAGGGCTTCGTTGGAGAAATGACCCAGTCAACTGAGATTTTGAATCACTTCCTGACTAACTTTCTGAAGCTCTCTTAGGCTAGTTGGTTAGGCTAGTTGGTTAGGTTTACAGCGTTTCCTGCTCACTAAACTAACAGGTTCAATTAGGAGTTGAACTTAGATGAAAAGCTGAACTAACTATTCTTAACGGAATGGAACATTCGTACACCTGATGAGGGACTCCGCGAAGATAGCTACGCTCGAATAGGGCTCGAATAGGTAAGTGGTAGGAAAGGCTAAAAGGGCGAGGCAGAAAATGTCATAAACCTTGGACAGTAGGAGCGCGCGATCAACTTCTGTGAAAACCCTACGTCTGACGAATAATTTAAGAATTTGACGAAGGGTCAATAATTCACCCCGGGACCATCCGCTGTGCGTGAAACGTAGAATTAGACCAATGCAGAAGCTAACTGCGCATGCATACGACAATGATACTGTTAAAAATTTTGCCTGCGGAGAATATCACTCGGATTTTAATCTCTTCTCAAGGAATGAAGCAGACTAAAAAGCGCGACTAAAAAGCAATTGATTCAGTCGCCAGATGGGAAATAGAATGAATAGGCTAGAAGGCGCGGCACATCACACAGTAGAGTGCGCGTGGACCCGCCAAGCGGCCTACCATGGCCAGCCTCCATACCCCAAAATCGGTGATCCTCTATGTGGACCAGTGCGGTAACCCCATGGCAAGCGCGTTCATATTTTGTTACAAATAAAAGTGAACTTTCTCCGCAGGTACTCACCTCAAGCATGTTAGGCGGACTGCTAGGCACTCAAAACTCCTCTACGGATTTCGGCGAAAACATGCTGAGTTCCGTTGCTCGTCAGGCTATTCAGCAGCTGTTTACCCGCAGTGAATCTGTCGACGTTTCGATTCGTTGTTCCCCTTCAAGCAAGATTTTGCAGGGTGCGGTTGATAGCTTTCAGATGAAGGGCAAGGGCCTAGTCATCAAAAAAATGTTTGAAGCCGAAGCAATGGAGTTTGAAACGGATGCGGTGTCGCTAGATATGTCTGGCCTCATCGGCGGCAAGATCCGGCTGAAGCAGGCAACCCATGCGATCGCAACGGTAACCATGACAGAAGAAGGCATCAACAAAGCCTTCACCGCAGACCTCGTAGAAAAGCACCTGCAAAACGTCGATTCCGAAGAAGCCACCAGCCTATCTGGCGGCGATCCCATTTCATTTCGAGATGTCCGCATCGTGCTGCTACCCGAGCAGACGGTCCACATTTACGCCAAAACAGACCTGCCCAACCGAGAGGATTTACCCCTTAGCCTGACCGCCAAAGTGACGGTAGAACGTCGTAGAAGAGTCGTTTTTACAGAGCCAACCTTTGCCCCCGAAGACATTCCCGAAGATATTCAATGGCTCTCTGAGGCGATGATCCCCGCCTTCGTTGGCGTCTTGAACAAGATGGTGGATTTAGAAAGGTTCGACCTAGACGGGGTCTCTCTCAGAGTGAACCAGCTGAGCGTCAAGGGGAAGGAGCTACTGTTCAATGGCTACGCTGAGATTGAGCACTTCCCAGGCATGTAAGCGTCTCAGCTAAGCGTCTTGGCCAACAATCTCGGCAAAAAAGCATTGTCCATGCGCTTTTCACAGAAGCCGTGATAGCTTACGCTACTGACGCGTAGGGATGCTGCAGCGAGGTCGATAGGTTTTGGGGCTATTGGAGCTATTTCAATCGGGCGGGGTGGTCATGTGGCCGCTACTGGGGTTTTCGATGTTGGCGACGACCCTCATTTTTGAGCGATCGCTCTTTTGGCTGCAGCTCTACCGGCAGCAAGACCGCTTCATTTTGGAGGTGCTGTCGGTCTATGCCAAACAGCCCCAAGCTGCGATCGCTCGCCTCAAAGAACAGACGCAATTTCCCATTGCCCGCATTTTCTTAGCGGCGCTCACCCTCGACCAGGGCACACCAGATGACTTTCGCCTCGCCCTAGAGAGCGCCGCCCAAGGAGAGATGCCCGTGCTCAAGCGGTTTAGCACCGTGTTTGAAACGATTATTGCAGTTGCGCCGCTGCTGGGGCTCTTGGGGACCATTTTGGGCCTGATGAAGTCTTTTTCCTCGCTGCGCATTGGAGAAGTGCCCGGAGACTCTGCGGGCAACGTGACAGCCGGAATTGGCACAGCGCTGGTGTCAACGGCAGCCGGATTATTTTTAGCGATCGCAACGCTCCTCTTTGCCAACCTGTTTCTAGGCCTTTACCGCCGTCAAAGGTCGGCCATAGAAACCTACAGCGGCAGGCTAGAGCTGCTCTACCGGCAGTACTACCGGCAGTATCTGGCCCGTCAGCGCGGGAATCGATAGGCATAATTTTTGGCCTAGCCCCGTAGCCTTCAGCTGCGATTGAGGCAATACTGAGCTTTATATTCAAAAAAGTTGCTGAAAATCACCGCATCAGTCTCCGGCTGAAGGCTAGGATGAGGGTAATATTACTTAACTATTAAATGTAGTCTGCCCCCCGTGACTCTGCTATGCGTCGTTCCTGGTTAGTTTGGGCCACAAGCATTGTTGCCTTTTGCCTGACAGTTATTCTAGTTGTTATTTCTGGGCCCACAACAAATACAAACGGACAGGCCAACCCTACGCCCAAAACGTCCGCTGTAGAAAAGAGCAGCCTGTCCGAAGGCGGACTACGTAGCATCCCCACACCCGCTACCGGCACCAATGCAGCGGGCCGCAATACCAGTTTTCAAAAGGACCCGACCGGTCAGACTGCCAATCGTTCGTGGATACCTCCGACACCCTTCTCAAAGTCTGTCCTCGACTACCAGCCAGCAGAAGTCATTTACCTTGCCGACCCCACCAACTATGGCGAACGTCTCAGCGCAGACGCCAACGGCAATCTACTGAATAATGAGTACCTTGTGGTTCTCCACGAAACGGTCGGATCTGCTTCCAGTGCTATTAACACCTTCCAAACGCCACACCCTAGAGACGAAGACCAGGTCAGCTACCACACGCTCATCGCCCTAGATGGCACGGTGGTCTACGTCGTCTCCCCTGAACAGCGAGCTTTTGGCGCTGGGAACTCCGCCTTCCAGACGCCGACCGGCGAAGAGAGCGTCTCTACGAACCCAGCGTTTCCTAGCTCGGTGAATAATTTTGCCTATCACATTTCTCTAGAAACCCCACCAGACGGACAAAACAACGGCGCCACCACCCACAGTGGATACACAGACGCACAGTATCGCTCCCTCGCTTGGCTGCTATCGCGCACCACTGTGCCCGATAACCGAATTACGACTCACCGAGAGGTTGACCGCTCAGGTTCACGAATTGACCCGCGTTCGTTTGAGCCCGATCGCCTATTCAGCCTTTTGCAGCAGTATCCTAGCCGGGCAAACCTCAACTAGGCGACTCTTCTGAAACTACGCTTCTTTCTGGAGCAAAGATTTCAGGCGTTTCTTGAACTGTTGAAGATGAGAAGGCTTAGCCTTGGGTGTGGCTTCAAACAGCGCTCTCCCTTCAGGATCGTTGAGATATCGGTAGTGCTCCCACAGGCTACGGTAGGGGCCGCCAGGTCGCATGGGGGTGCCTGCCCAGTGTAGGTAGCGCAGAGGGCGATCGCCATCGTATAAAACCTGCTCACGCTCCACAAAATGGGGAGAGCCGCCCCAGCTGCCGGGCTCCCCTTCGTTGGCTTTGGCAATATTGAGCCGCTTCGGGATAGCGCTAAGCACCAGATAGTTCATAATTGGCTGGTCGGTGGTGCCGCTAGAAAAATCAAAGTATTCGCGATGGGCCGCGCAGTCTTTTAGCACTTCGTATAGGCGATCTAGGGAGAGCGCAGACTTGCGAGAGCCCCACAGACCGCTATTGAACACATCTTTTAGCGCTTCCTGGCTAAAAATATTTTGCTGTGGCACAACGTCTGAAAAAACATCTTCTAGGCCGCGTTTGTAGTGGTAGTCGCACCAGATGAAGTCAGCGCTATCTAGGTAGCTCAGCGTATCGGTGACGGGCGTGAAGAAGAGGATATCTGTATCGATGTAGAGAAATTCATCTAGCGGGCCAAACCAAGCTGCGAGCTTGCGCATTTTATTCGGCAGGGCCAAAAAGTCTTGGGGGAAAATTTCGCCAATTTTTTGGGTCAGTGCCTCCAGAAAGTCTAGATTAGGAAATAGCTGAACGTCGTACAGCTCGGCTAACCGAGCGGCCACAGCCTGGTGGTCATCGTTAAAGGGAATGAGATAGACCGGAACCGCTGGGTCGTGCAGCCGCAGGCTACTCATGAGCGCGATCGCATTTTCCTTCACTTTGTCATTAGCAACGATGTAGACGCCCCGCATCGATTCCTCTCCTACTAACCTACTGAATTGATAGCTGCTTGTTACCGACGGCGCTTGTCGGCTACTTAAATCGTCCCCGGCTAGACTTCTCCAAACCTTCGACCGCTTTGAGCAAGGTCAGCGTAGATTCGTAGGCTGACACGGTCAGCTCATCCCGCTCGTTAGGATCTTTCACAGTATTGCCATCTGTAAGCAGGCCCAAAATGCCGATGACCCCGCTCAGCTGCGAGCGAATCTCATAGGATGCGTGGGAAATACTCTGCTCAATCTCTGAAATATCTTGGCTACACAGGTCGTCTTTTGCCTTTTCTGAGAACTGAATAGCGCACAGTTTGGAATAGTAGCCGTCCTTATTTAGCAGCTCTGTGTGAGTACCGGTCTCTACCACGCGGCCCCTGTCGAGCACGGCTATCTGGTTGGCATTTTGCACAGTGGAGAGGCGGTGGGCAATCACCAACGTGGTGCGATCGCGGCTCAGCTCATCGATTGCCTTTTGCACCAGGCGCTCAGAAATGGTGTCGAGAGCACTCGTCGCCTCATCCAAAATCAAAATGTCGGGGTCTTGCAGAAGGGCGCGAGCGATCGCCAGGCGCTGCCGTTGACCGCCCGAGAGCAAAACCCCGCGATCGCCAATCATAGTCTCTAGCCCGTCCGGCAAGCTCATCACAAACTCGTAGGCATTGGCCCGGTGAATCGCATCTTTGATTTCATCGTCGGTCGCAGCCGGACGACCGTAGATCAAATTCTCTCGGACAGAGGCATTAAACAAAAACGTATCTTGACTGACGATACCGAGGCGTCGACGAAAGCTGCTGACATCGAGCGATCGCAGGTCTACCCCATCAATTTCAATGCGACCGCCGTCAGGATCGTAAAACCGAGGCAGCAAATCAGCCAGAGTGGACTTTCCAGCACCAGAAGCGCCGACTAGCGCCAGTGTCGTGCCTTTTTTCAGGTAGAGATCAACCCCAGTTAGCACGTCTCTGTCGCCGCCAGGATAGCGAAACGTCAGTTGATTGAAGTGGATGCCATCTTTGAGCTGGGTGTAGGGCTGGTCTCCAGAAACCATGAAGGGCTTATCATTGCGGCTGAGAAACTCACTGACCACGGCAACGCTGGGCGCCATGTTGGCCAGCTGACTGCGAGCAGAGTTGAGCTGACCAATCGAGGGCAGCATCCGAAACAACACCAACAGATAGGTCAGCAAAATAGACGAAAACGTCTCTAGGCGGTCACCCACCACAAGTCGGCCCAGTACTGCCACGCTAATAAGGGCGATAATGCTGCACACCTCATTGATAGGCGCGATGCCTGCAAACAATAGCTGAGACCTGTACTCAGCCACTTCCCGATCTGAAATCAGCTGGCTAATCGTGTTGTATTCCACACCCTCATTAGCTGTCGCCTTCACTAGCCGAATGCCCGACAAAATTTCGACAATACGGGCTGAGTAGCTACGCGACAGCTTAGAGAGCTGCGCGCCAAAAATCTTGGCCTGTCGCACAGCAGACTGATTGATCAGCGCGACTAACCCGAGGGCAATCGTAGCGATCAAGGTCAGCTCCCAAGAGGTCCAAACCAGCAGGCAAACAAAGACAAAAATGGTGATCGTTGCGATCGCAATCTTAGCTAGCGTCCGGATTGCGACCGTTGTACGGCTCACCTCAATATTGAGATGGTTAATCAGGTCGCCAACCTTCGTTTTGGAATAGTAGGAAAGGTCTACATCTAGCAAAATGCGGAGCCCTTCCAGACGCAGCTTAGCCGCCAGCTTCCGGTTCAAAGTGTTTGACGTTAGAGAACCGGCATAGGTGGCCAAATTCTTGAGTACGATGAGCCCGACGACGGCGCTGGCGAGTGCCAACAAACGATAGCCATCAGGAACGTTGTCGAACAAGCCTAGGAACTGCTGCAAGATACCCGGCAGCTGATCGGTGAAGGTAGTAGACTGCCCCAAAAGCTCTAACAGAATGGGCACCAGCAACACCGTACTGACCCCGTTAAACAGCGCACCAGAAAACCCCAACGCGATAGTAAGAACGACCAGCACCGGATATTGAAGCAGCGACCTTATTAGCAGTTGTCTAGAATGCATAACCCTTGAAGAAGCAAAATGCAGGCAGTTGAGGAACTTAGCTCGAGAGATCTACACAGGCAATCAAGAGATCTACGCAGACAGTTTAATAAGGGTATTGGTCCCTTCTCTCTAAGATTTTTTGTTCGTCTAAATTATCTATTCAAACCAAAGTACACAGAACAGACACTAAAGAGAACAAACACTCATCTAGATCCGTAGCTTGGTGAGCCGCAAGTATCCCGCTGGCAATATAAGCTTATGACACAGATGAACATCGCAGCCGGTAAAGCCCTCAATCGCTCAATATCGTCAATACAGCACCATCTTTCATGAAGGATTGATGACTTTGCAGAGAAAATACGGACCAACTACGGCAACGCCTGCTAGGTCGCCCATTGAGACTGGCTGCAACGAGAGGGCTTCAACCTAGGCCTGCCAAAATTTGCGATAGGCACCCTGACATCGCCTCAATGCTGTACTTTTCAGCGCATCGTGCTCTGGCCTGCTCCCCTCGCCGATTGGCAGCCTCCAGATCTTGAAAAATCAGCGAGAGCTGCTCAGCAATCTGTTTAGGGGATTCGGGATCAACAAGGTAGCCGGTATCGCCCAGTATCTCTGGAATATCGCCGACCCGCGTCGCGAGGATAGGCTTGGCCATTGCCATGCCGTCAGTCAGCTTGAGTGGAAACTGCGCTTTGGCAGCAGGTGTATCTCGCTGAGGCACCATCAAGACGTGGGCCGCCGCCACAATGCTGGGCATCTCGGCATAGGGGGCTTTTGGCAGCTTGATGATCCACCGGCCCCAGTGCTGCATGAGGTAGTCGTCGTACTGGTCGTAGGGACTGCCGCCTACTATGACGAGGCGAAAATCGGGCTGGTTGAGCTGATCGAGCGCTTGGAGAACGTCTTCGACGCCTTTGTAAGGGCGGGGCGCACCCGGAAACATCAGCACCTTGTAGTCAGAAAGCTGGTAGCGATCGCGGCTCGCCTCCGCGTCATACCCACTCGGGTCAAACAAAGACATATCTTTGCCATTGGGCACATAGGTGCCGCCAAACCGGGCCTGCATAAACTGGGTATGCAGCGTAATGGCATCTGCCCGCTGGGTAAAGCCTTCTATCCACTGCAGATAGAGCGGATAGTCGGGCTCACGCAGCGCGCCATCTGGCTTAATCACGTCTTTGCACAGCTGCAAGAAAGAGCCTGGATAGCGCCAGCTATCACCGCCGTGCCAGCTCAGCTCCCAATCGTCAATATCCAAAATGACGGGGCACCGCTTACGCAATTTGTAGAGCAACGCTACGCCAAAGCTACTAGGTTTGAGCTTGTAGGCCAGCACAATATCGCCCTCAATGGCCGCCATCAGCTGACGGGCAGGGCCAATAAATCGAGGGTAGGTTGCTCGCTGAAAGACTTTAATCGGCAAGTCGGGTTCTGCAGGAAGTCCGTCACCATCGTCAGCAAACCCTAAAATCTCTACTTGGTGGCCCAACTGCTGTAGCGCTTGCGCCAGCAAAAAAGGCCTCACCGCCCCTTTCCAACGTCCGGCCCCGCTGTTGGAAAGATCGCTTGCAATAATCGAGACTTTAAGAGGGCGACTTCTCACAGAGCCAGCAGTCATATGTTTGTTCGACGTTTTTTTAACAGATTGGTTGGGCAGAGTCAGTCAGTAGAGAAACCCCATGGATTGATAGGGAGGTCACTTACCACGCTTAGACTGCTCAAAACTACTTCTCCCAAAGCGAGCTATTTCCCGGACGCCAACAGCTGTTCGGGCGGCAGCTCTAAGCTCATGCTGCCCAGCACCCCCTTGCGAAACTCTGTCAGCAGCTTGCGAGCGGCGCGTTCTTTGTCACCTTGATATAGCTGACCGGCAAGCTGTACAAGGTAGGTTTCGCCGGTACTCTCTGCAGGGTCTATGCCATAGCGATCGCGTAAAACCGCCAGTCGATGAGGCCTGTCCATCTCCTCCTCACTATCGAGCTGCCTAAGCAGATCCACAAAGGCAGCAGCCACCCGCTGAGTATCGTAGGCAGCCTGGCCAATATCATCACAGATAGCCAGCTTGAGGGCAGCGGTTTGGTCAGTGAGGTGAGCCGGAATAATGCCCGGTGCATCTAGCAGCTCTAGCTCATCGGAAATGCGCACCCAGCGCAGCTGACGGGTAACGCCTGCTTTGCGAGCACTTTCTACAATGCGGCGGCGCAGCAAACGATTGATCAAAGCTGACTTGCCAACATTGGGAAACCCTACCACAACCGCGCGGACAGGGCGCGATCGCATTCCCCTGTCGCGTCGCCGCTGATTCATCGCCGCCCCCGCCGCCTGCGCAGCCTTAGCCACCTGTCCGACCCCCTTTCCCTGGTTGGCATTGGTGTAGTAAGCGGTCTTGCCCTGACTTTTGAACCACTGCTGCCAGCGATCGCGCATCTCAGGCAAAATCATATCTACTCTGTTAACCACTAGGACCCGCTTTTTATCGCCTAGCCACTTATCTAAATCAGGGTGCAGCGTAGAGAGCGGAATGCGCGCATCGCGGACTTCTAGCACCACATCGACACGCTTGAGCTGTTCTTGCAGCGCTTTTTCCGCTTTGGCAATATGCCCTGGATACCACTGGATTGAGGGAGAAGCCATAGGCTAAGGCACAACCAAAACAGGACAGGGCGATAGATTTATCACTCGATTGCTAACGCTCTCTTCACAGCCCTCTTCAATCAGGCCCGTCCCCCGGCAGCCCATCACAATCAGGTCGGCAGAGACCTCATCGGCCACATCACAAATAATGAACGCTGGATTGCCTTCTCGCTCAATGGTTTCGGCTACGAAGCCGCGCTGTTCAAAAACCGTTTTAGCCTGGGAGAGCAAAGAGGCCACGGCTTCCTGCGAAGTCTGCTCAGGATGGGCCGGGTCACTGTGCTCTGGCGTCTCAACCACGGAGAGTAAAATCACCTTCGATCCGCATAGCTGAGCCATGTCTAGTACCGTTTGCAGCACCTTCTTGGCACCCGGACTAGAGTCAATCGAAAATAAAAGCGTCTTGTACATAGTCGTTAGAGCGTATCAGTCGTCAAGCAAGCGAACGAAACAAGCGAACGAAACAAGCGAAGGGAAACTATCCGCTTTGGCGTTCTATCAGGTCATCGGACCCAAATCATCGGTCAGGTTTGTTTCAGAAGAGATCACAGACTTCTGTAAACTAATAGACACATAGGCACTATTGCTTATTGCAGGTAATGGCATAAAACAGTCTTTACAGACGTTGATTACAGCCTTGACGCATCAGGTGCGAGACCCCCCTATTGTCTCAGCATTCTTAGCTCCTCTTGGCAATTCAGCTGGTATTGCTCAGCGAATCGCCCCAGGAGCCTTCAAAAGAGCTTTGGTAAGAGGCCTCGAAGTATCTAGGTTAGACAAGCTTCGGCCCCCTTTCGAGTCTGGTGCACATAAACGTTACATATTTTTTAGGAGAGTATTTCCGTGGCCAAGAAAGCGCTAGCCGATCTATCCATGTCTGATGTCTCTGGCAAACGGGTGTTGGTCAGAGCCGACTTCAACGTACCGCTAGACGACGCAGGAAACATCACCGACGACACTCGTATTCGAGCAGCCCTCCCCACCATTCAAGACCTGACTCAAAAAGGAGCAAAGGTCATCCTAGCCAGTCACTTTGGCCGTCCGAAGGGCAAAGTCGTAGACGGCATGCGTCTGACACCGGTTGCCAAGCGCCTCTCAGAAAAACTGGGTCAGGAAGTGATTAAGTGTGACGACTGCATTGGCGATGAGGTGGCCGCAAAGATTGCAGGGATGGAGAATGGGCAGGTCGCGCTCCTAGAGAACGTTCGCTTTTACGATGGAGAAACCAACAACGACCCGGAATTTGCCAAGCAGCTAGCCGCCAACGCGGACTTGTACGTTAATGATGCCTTTGGCACTGCCCACCGTGCCCATGCCTCTACAGCAGGGGTGACCGAATTCTTGAGCCCAGCAGTCGCCGGTTCCCTGATTGAAAAAGAGCTGAAGTACCTGCAGTCCACCGTAGACGATCCTCAGCGTCCGCTAGCTGCAATCGTCGGTGGCTCCAAAGTCTCTTCAAAGATTGGCGTGATCGAAACTCTGCTCGACAAGGTCGATAAGCTGTTTATCGGCGGCGGTATGATTTTTACTTTTTATAAGGCGCGGGGCATGAGCGTCGGCAACTCCCTGGTAGAAGACGACAAGCTAGATTTAGCTAAGAAGCTAGAGGCCAAGGCGAAGGAAAAAGGCGTTGAATTTTTGCTGCCGACCGATGTGGTCCTAGCAGATCAGTTTGCGGCGGATGCCAACACGCAAACTGCCAGCGTCGAGAGCATTCCCGATGGCTGGATGGGTCTGGATATTGGCCCCGACTCTGTCAAAACGTTTCAAGCGGCCCTAGCTGACTGCAAGAGCGTCATTTGGAATGGCCCCATGGGTGTGTTTGAGATGGAGGCGTTTGCCAAAGGTACTGAGGCGATCGCAACAACCCTAGCAGGACTCACAGACAAAGGCTGCATCACCATTATTGGCGGCGGCGACTCTGTAGCAGCCGTTGAGAAAGTAGGCCTTGCAGACAAGATGAGCCACATTTCTACCGGCGGCGGCGCTAGCCTAGAGCTGCTCGAAGGCAAAACGTTGCCCGGCATCGCAGCTTTGGATGATGCCTGAAAACAGCTAAAAGTCAGAAGCGCTTGCCCATTTTTTGAATCGGGTTTACCAGAATAAAGCGCTCTGGGAAAAACGAGTTGGGGAGCTGCAAGCAAATAACATCTTGGCCCCCTCACCCTAGCCCTCTCCCGAGGGGAGAGGGAACCGGACTCGAAGAATTTGAGCTTCCCTTATTTAGCGACCTATCCGTATTGGGTAGGTCGCTTTTTCATGAGTCAGTCTGGCTGAGATGTAATTGCGGAGCACAAAATCCCTAATATCTTCTCCAGCTCCTCAATGTAATACTCACTCAAATCAATCTCTACCGTGCGACCTTTCAGCCGTAGGAATCGCCACGTTGTGCCTATAGTCACAACACCGTAAACCGTGTCAACGGGATTTCCCTTTGCTTGGTTAAATTGCTGAGCGGCAACCATCTCAGCGATGCACTGCGGCAAACCAGCTTTAAGGTTTTCATTTTTTGCCTCTACCAGCATGATCACCGGCGATCGCACAAAAAGCTGTTCTGCAGAACGACTTACCAGAAAATCGCAAACCCCATTGAGCCCCTGCTCTAAAGACACGCTGAAATCTATGCCTGAAAATAGGCTGATCTTCCGGTTGAAGCGTCGGCGCAGCTCCAGCATCACAGGCATGATGATCAGCTCAGAACGCGCTTTCTCAGTGCTGAGCGCAACCGCAAGGTCTAAGGTCTCAGCAAGCGTAGCCTTCAAAAGCTCGCTGCTCTCAATACCGGGAACCGATTCAAATAAACCAGATGATTCTTGAAGAGACAAATCAAACGTGTCGATGAGCTGCTCAAACGTAAAATTACCGTAGGCCATGGGGCATCTGCGATTGGGTTGCTCTGAATCTGAATCATAGCAACAAACGCTATGGGCTACAGATTGCAGAACCTACAGGCTGAAGGATAATGGCGAAGAGGCTACAGACCCAGTACTAGAGTGAAGCTCTATCCTAGTAAAGGCCTCATAGAAGGTTTACAGCCGTGGTGGAGCGATTGAGCATTTCAACAACTGCAGAACAGGCAATTATTCAGCATATTCTCTCCAGTGAACAGCAGCGGATACCCTTTGCTGACTTTATGGAGGTGGCGCTGTATCACCCGCAGTTTGGCTACTACGCGACGGGCGATCGCACCCTGGGAGCCCATGGCGATTTTGTCACGTCACCGCACATGGGCCGCGACTTTGGGGAGCTGATAGGTGCGCAGTTTGCCGATATCTGGGACGCGCTCGGACGGCCTAAACCTTTTGACATTGTAGAAATGGGGGCCGGGCAAGGACTGGTCGCAGCAGATGCGATCGCCTACTTACACACCCACCATCCAGACTGCTTCTCCCACCTCAGCTACACCATCATCGAAAAATCTGCCCGGCTCAGGGCCGAGCAGCAAACCCGGCTCAGCACTTGGACAGAAAAAGAAGCAAACAAAGGCATCTCCCTCAGCTGGACAACGCTAGAATCCATCCCAGACCAAAGCCTCACCGGCTGCTTCTTTTCCAATGAGCTGGTAGACGCCTTCCCTGTGCACTGGGTAGAGCAGCACGGCCAGCAGCTACAGGAAATGTGGGTGACCGCTACAGAGCGGGGTCTGGCCCCGCAGCTAGGCGAGCTATCGACCCCCGAGCTCACAACTTATTTTGAAAAAGTCGGCATAGACCTCAACGCCGACTACCCAGAAGGCTATCGCACAGAAATCAACCTGGCCGCGCTGAACTGGATAGCGCAAGTCGCCCAGAAAATAGCACGGGGCTATCTCATCACCATCGACTACGGCTACACCGCGCAGCGATACTACAACCCCGCTCGCCAGAAGGGCACGCTGCAGTGCTACTACCGCCACAGCTATCACAACGACCCCTTCATCCACATCGGAGAGCAGGACATTACCGCCCATGTAGACTTCACCGCCTTAGAGGTTCAAGGACAAGCCGCCGGGCTCAAGACAGTTGGATTCACGCAGCAGGCCCTCTTTCTTATGGCACTAGGGTTGAGCGATCGCCTATCCGCCCTCTCGCAGCCATCCCCTGAAGCCACCCCAGATCAGCCCGCCACCGCTCAAACCATCCGAGCCATCATGCAGCGCCGCGAAACCCTGCAGCAGCTGATCAGCCCCATGGGACTCGGCAACTTTGGCGTACTCATTCAGGCCAAGGGGCTCAGCCAAAAAGAAATCGCCAGACCGCTGAAAGGCCTGACGATACCACCAATGTTCTAAGACATAATGTTCTAAGACATGTTGTGAGACATGTTCTAAGACGTGTTTTAAGGCGACGCGTGCTTACCAAGCATGCCTACAGGGGACGGAAGATAAACGGATAGCGATAAGCCATATCCGGCGCCGTCACGCTGCTGAGAATCGCAAAAATTGGCATGACGACCTGCACCAAACCCAGCAGCGCAACTAGGGGCAAGCCAATAATCAAAGCAGCCGGAATAATCAGCAAAATGCTGTACAGCCACATGTTGAAGTGAAAGTTCAGCGCCTCTTTGGCATTTTCCTTGACAACCGGGTCATCTGAGAGAAACAAAATCGCAAACGGAATACCCGCAGACAGCACCAGCTGGCTCAAGAAAATAGAACCGTGGGAAACAATAGACAACAGTTTCCGCTTGTCAGGGTCAAAAGCAGTTTCCATGGATGTTCAGTAGTCGAAGATTAAGTTGCTGGAACGTCATCAGGCCAGGCAAAAAAGAAACCAAAGCCATACGCATTCCCTACATATTTAATAGTAGCTGCAGAATTTGTTTTGGCAAACTTCGATATTAGGCTCGCACTGAGTCGCGGCATCACACATCCATCGGAACTGCTTTAAAATAATAGGCGGCGCAATTACAGCCTTTCGCGCACATACCTATCGACATCTGAGGAAATCCTACCTATGAAAATGAAGCGTTTGGGCCATGTGGCCGTCTGTGTAGAAGATGTCGCTCAGGCCGCCGAATTCTATCAGGGCCTTGGCATGAAGCTCGTCTGGCAAGACAGCGACTGGGCCTACCTAAAAGCTGGTAACGATGGCCTCGCGCTAATGAGCCCCGACTACGACCAAGCTGGGCCACACTTTGGGTTTGTATTTAGCGATCGCGCAGACATCGACACCGCCTACGAAAAGCTCAAGGCTGACGGCGTAAAAGTCGGCAAAATCCACGACCACCGAGACGGCACCGCCTCATTCTATGGCCGAGACCCCTTTGGCAACTGGTTCGAGTACCTCTACGAACCCGATGACCTTTTTGACCAGGCCAGCGGTCAAGTTGGCGGCAGCACAGCCAGCATCGAGCCCAGCAAAGACAAGCAGCCTGCCTAGTCCATCATCGACAGCCGGTCCGTCTCCAGCACATCCCGCAAACGATGGACCACAGCCGACCGAGAAGAGAGCGCACTCTCGGACCGGCACCAGTGCCGAAACTCCGCCAGCAGTACAAAAAAGGCCTTAAACCCGGCCTGCTCATCCTTGCAGGAGAGCATCACCAGCTTGGGCCAAGAGGTCGCGGCATTGACGCCGAGCTTTTCCTGCAGCCACGGCTGAAACCGCGAATAGAACATCGCCTCCTGCTCCGTTAGCTCCACCCCCATATCTTGCCGGGCAAACCGATAGCCGTTTAAGAATATAAATAAGCTGTGGACGGAAGGATAGCCCAAATATCGGCTGGGATTCTGCTGTATACGTTTTAATAAATCAAATACGGTACTTATCTTCTTCATTCTCTAGAAACGCTACCCACAGCGCCTCAAAAGCAGTAGATGGCAAAGACAGTACATTAGCACAGCAGTTCGCTGCACTCGACGACCTGAAAACAAACCTCACCTACCTTCACCAGCCGCTAGTCTGGGCGGTTGAGCGTTGTCGTCCGCGGGTCAATAATTTTCTTACCGATGCCAGGGAAATGGATCGCCAAGCAAATTTTGTTGCCTGCACCAAAAATATGTGTCACTTTACCAGAACCAAACGCCTTGTGGGACACCGGATCTCCAACTGACCAGTCATTTTCGTGGGTATTGGGCTTATTTAGGTTGGGCTGGGGGTTTTTGAGCTTGGCTTCGCGGGTGGTGGTGGCCCAGCGCTCGGGTAGCGCGCTGGGCACCGTGGTCAAAATATAGTCGCGGGGCAGTTCGCTCAAGAAAATAGACGGGGTCGAAATTTCGCGCATGTGACCGTAGGTACGGCGCTCCCGGGCATGGGATAAAAACAGCCGGTCTTGCGCGCGGGTAATGCCCACGTAGCAGAGGCGTCGCTCTTCTTCGATGGCAGCGGCATCTTCTAAAGAGCGAAAGCTAGGGAAAAGGCCCTGCTCCAGCCCCACCAAAAAGACCACGGGAAATTCTAACCCTTTGGACGCATGGAGCGTCATCAGGGTCACCTCATTGCCTTCTGTGCTGTCATCTTTATCTGTATTGAGTGAAGCATTTGCCAAAAAGGTCAGCAGCGTCGCATCCTCATTTTCTTCCTCAAACTGCACCACCGCGTTGTACAGCTCTTGAATGTTCTCAATGCGTGCTTCGTCTTCTTCAGTGCCCTTCGCCTTCAGCGACTCGATGTAGCCCGTTTGCTCCAAGACATCTTGCACCAGCTCAGTGGGGGCCACCGTCTCGGCCCGTGCCTGCCAACCGCTCACCATCTTGGCAAAGCTGCTGACCTTTTTACCTGCCCGACCGGCCAAGGTCTTGACTGAGGTTTCGTCTTTGATGATGTCCCACAGCGGTACGCCCAGCTCATTGGCCGCTTTGTCGAGATTGTCTAGCGTCGTTTTGCCGATGCCGCGCCGAGGCGTATTGATAATGCGCTTGAGGCTGACGCTGTCTGCCGGGTTGACCGCTAGCCGCATGTAGGCCAGCAGGTCTTTGATTTCGCGGCGGTCGTAGAAGCGGAGGCCGCCTACTACCCGGTACGGAATGCCGAAGCGGGTGAGCACTTCCTCCATGGCTCGCGATTGGGCGTTCGTCCGGTAGAGAATGGCAAAGTCGCGCCAGTTTAGCTCGGGGTTCTTTAGCTCTATGGCTCGGATTTGGCCGACGACGTACTCAGCTTCCATCGCTTCATTGTCGGCGCGGTGACACATAATCGAGTCGCCCTCACCGCGGGTGGGCTTGAGCACTTTATCGATGCGCTCTGTGTTGTTTTCGATCAGATGGTTGGCCACATCCAGGATGTTGGCCGTAGAGCGGTAGTTTTCTTCTAGCTTGACGAGGGTATTGGTTTCATCGTCAGCGAGGCCGTCGCCAAACTCTTCTTGAAATCCCATGAGGATGGTGAAGTCTGCGGCTCTAAATGAATAGATGCTTTGGTCGGCATCGCCCACGACAAAGACGGAGCGATCGCGCCAATTATCAAAAGACTTACCCTGCCCATTCGTCGACAACAGCTGAATCAGGTCGTATTGAGTGCGGTTAGTATCTTGGTATTCATCGACCAAGATGTGACGAAATCGCCGGTGCCAATAGTCCAGCACCTGCGGATTTTGCCGAAAAAGCTGCACAGGCATCCGAATCAGATCGTCGAAATCGAGGGCATTGTTGGCAGAGAGACCCTTCTGGTAATAGCGGTAGACCTCTGCAATCGTGCGGCCTTTGAAGTGGGGATTTTCTTGCTCGTACTCATCTGGCGTAAAGCCTTGGTTCTTGGCATTACTAATGGCAAAGCGCACAGCGCGCGGGTTGAACTTGCGGTCATCTAAGTTCATCTGACCGACCACAATCCCTTTAACGAGGCTCTGCGCATCCGACTCATCAAAAATAGAAAAGCTGCGCGTCCAGCGCTGACCATCCGGGCTCTGATACTTTTCGACATCGAAGCGGAGAATGCGCGCACACAGCGCATGAAACGTACCTACCCACAGGCCTTTGATAAAGGTTTTGTACACGTAGGAGCGCAGCTGTACCTGCTCGTACTCAGGCAGCATGTGTAGCGGCTTACTGTGGCGAGCCAGCGACTCCTGCTCTGCAAACAGCTTTTCGATCCGCTCCTTCATCTCACTAGCGGCCTTGTTGGTAAAGGTCACTGCCAGGATATTTTCAGGATCGACGCCATGGTTGAGAATGAGGTTGGCAATGCGAAATGTCAATGCACGCGTTTTTCCGGAGCCCGCCCCTGCCACTACCAGCAAAGGACCGCAAAAGTGCTCTACAGCCTGACGCTGCGCTGGGTTTAACTGACTGAGAAAATCGATGGTAGTGACCATATATCAGGAAAGTGCTATCAAAGGCGGAAAAACGCTCTATTAAGTATGGCACTTGATACAAATACCGACCGATTGAAATCTGATGGATATCCGTAATGAAGCAGCCAGCAAATCGTCATGACGAATGATTCTACAGACGCATTCGCCTTTCCACCCCCGCCTGTCGACCATGAGATATATCTGCGGCACCGGCAGTGGATGATGCAGGCGATCGCACTGGCACAGTCAGCTGGTGAGGCTGGAGACGTTCCGGTAGGGGCAATCGTCGTCGGCCCAGACAATCAGCTGATTGCTCAAGCGACCAATCGCAAAGAGCGCGACGGTGATCCCACTGGCCACGCAGAAGTACTGGCCCTACGCGCCGCCGGACAGCAAAGAGGAAACTGGCATCTAAACGACTGCGTGCTCTACGTCACCCTAGAGCCTTGCATGATGTGCGCTGGGGCCATCATCCAGTCGCGCTTAGGGCTGCTGGTGTATGGCGCCGACGACCTCAAGGCGGGAGCGATTCGCTCCGTGCTAAACCTGCCAGACAGCCCCTGCTCAAACCACAAGCTATCGGTAATAGGCGGCATCTTAGAAGCGCCCTGCCGACAGCAGCTACAAACCTGGTTCAGCCAGCGCCGATAAAGTCTGCTGGCTCCCGGCATTGGAACGATGCAAGCAAAACTGTGCGCCTAGAGCCAACTCATTTTCGCAGGTGCTGAGGGCAAAAAAGTGCCCTCAGCACTTGCGCAGGTTAAGTACAAATACTCAGCAAATCCAAAAACATTCCGCAATTTCGCTGAGTGCAAATACCTATCCTATGTAGTTGATTTAACATAAGGTTAATACAGCGCTGGCTCGAACGGGTCTTGCATTCTCACTGCCGCCTTCGCAAGTCAGCAGACCAGCCTTAGAACTGTCAGTTTAGTCGCCTAATGAGGGGGTATGACCCCTTATGTTTGATCCACTCGACTAAGCGGATGGTTCTTAAGCTCAGGATTTTCTGCTTAACACCTGTCATTACCTTTTTGGGCACATAGCGATTTGCAGCTATTGGTAGCTCACCGAAGCCTATCTTTACCTGGTGCTTTTACCCTCCACATGCTTATAAATTCTCCCGCCGACGTGGCATTCCCTGCCGATCATCTCTGTCCGGCCTCGCGATCGCACCTCTCACCTTGGCTGGCCCCCCTGATGTACGGAATCGGCGAGAAAATAGTTCTCCCCGCCTATTTTGACACCATAGAAATGGTCGGCGAGGAAAACATTCCCCAAAAGGGCCCAGTCGTGCTCGCACCCACCCACCAGTCCAGATGGGATCCCCTACTGGTTGGGCTTTTGGGCAAGCGAGCAGGGCGCTACCTGCGCTTCATGGTCACCGCAGATGAGTGCCTGGGCATGCAGGGCTGGTTTATCAAGCGGTTGGGCGGGTTTCCTGTCCACGTGCGCAGGCCATCGGTCAAGTCGCTTCGCCACGGCGTACAGCTGCTCCAAGAAAAAGAAATGCTCGTTATTTACCCAGAGGGCAACATCTACCCTGACGGCATTCATCCCCTCAAGCCCGGTTTGGCCCGAATTGCCATTCGAGCAGAGCGCAGCCGCCCCAATTTAGACGTGAAGATTGTGCCGATTGCGCTTCAGTACAGTGAACTCTGCCCCAAGTGGCGCGGGTCTGTGAAGGTAAATATTGGCCTGCCAATCTCTGTGGCCAAGTACAAATCAGGCACTTGCAAAACCCAGTCGAGGCAGCTAACTGCTGACCTGCAGGCTAGCCTGTTGCAGCTGGCCGCCGATTGACTCAATCATCACCCAACACCATCAAACCCCAAGGGTCAGCTCCCAACGCTTCAGCCGACCGATGCCAGTGGGCACATGGTCAATCACCTGGAGCTGCCAGCGACCATTAACCTCAGTGCCGAGCAGTCGGCGCAGCGCGGGCGTACTCACCAGCGAGTAGGTTCTCTGTAGGCGGGTCTGTCTGCCCAAAGTGCGTCCCTGCAGCAAAATCCTTTGGCCCTGTGGGCTCACCAGCGTAAACGACAAGTCGCTCAAAAAATCATGCTCTGCCTGGAGGTAAACCTTGATATCTTGCAAGGTGCCGCGCTGAGCCACGGTGATGGGGCTAAAGATGCCTCTGGGATCGTTGTCGGGAACGGGGAAGGCAGTGCGGTTGTAGGCGGAGAGGGTCTGGTGCAGCTGGCGATCGCGCCCTGCTTTTTCTTGGGCGGCTTTCACCGCGCTGTAGGCGTTGACCTTGCCATAGCCAAACCATAGCGAGTGACCTTTTTGGTCGTAGGTACCGTGACTTTTGCCGAGCTGAGGGTCAGGGGTTTTATCGGTGATTTTATCAGCGGTATCTTGCAGAATGTCTTTCACCTCGCGGGCAGTGAGGTCTGGGTTTACAGAGAGCATGAGCCCGGCGATCCCAGCGACTAACGGGCAGGCGCTGGAAGTGCCCCCGAAGTATGCGTAGTCTGACTGGCTGTAGCCCTGGGCGCCGAGGCGATCGCTCGTGAGCACCACCCGCCCGGGCAACACCGCCTTGATCGGTGGGCCCGTATCGAAGGTGCCCTCTGAAAGGGCCATGGAGGGTGGCGCGTTGTTGCTGGGCGCGGCCACAGAAATATGACGCCCCCAGTTACTGTAGGCGGCTTTACGGTTCAGGCTCGTACAGGCAGAGACCGTGATCACATCTGGGTGAACCGCAAAGCCGCTGAGCCACTGGGTCAGCCCCCGCAGCAGGTTGCGAGGCCAGCCAAACTCCTCCACTTTGCCATCGATGGGTCGGTTGGCATTCCCCGCTGAAAACACCACCACGCACCCCTTGCCATTACGGCCTTTGGTCGCAGCGCGGTTGATGGCGCGGCTGATTCGCCGAGAGAGCGGAAAATAAACGGCTGCTGGTGACCAGCTGCAAGAAATCACATCTGCGCCCTGCTCAATGGCCCAGTCGAACAGCTGCTCAATGGAGACATCATCTAAGTAGCCGGTCGTCTGAATTGGCATGAGGCTACAGCCGGGCGCAATGCCGACAACGCCCTCGCCGGTTTCCTCTGCGATCGCCACCCCCGCTACAGCCGTCCCATGATTTTCGTTTTGGTCAGGCGTGGGCAACCGGTCTCTGTTCTTCAGGTCACGCGGCCCCACAATTTTTCCAGGCCCTTGCAAATCGGGGTGGGCAAGGTCAAAGCCATCATCGGTCACAGCGATGGTGATAGAGCGGCTACCCCGGGTGATGTCCCAAGCTTTTTCGGCAGAAACGTGGGAATTGGCAGCGAGGCTGTTGCCGCCCCGGTGGTGGAGATGCCACTGCTCGGGGTAGCGGGTATCGGTGGGGCGATAGAGCGGTGCGATCGCCATGATGATATTCGGTTCAGCCATCAGCACATTCGGATTGCGCATGAGCTGGTTGGCAATTTTAAGCGGGTTCTTGCGAGCGGCGGGGCCGACCCGAAAGCAGTAGGTCTGGCTGTGGCTCTCTTCACTATCGCCGAGCAAGTGGGTGCGAATCAGGCCTAGCTCATAGGCGATCGCTTCAATCTCGGCTGGGGAAAGTCCCCCAGTAAACTGCGCAGTCACCTCATCTGCCAAGTACACATAGGTGCCAGGGCTCATCTCTAGGGCATAGACGTGACTGGCATAGACCACCGCAGGATTTTCTCGCAGCGCCGCTAGGGCAGGCTCTAGCTGACGGGCGTTTAGCTGCCAGGCCACGATCAGGTTGCCAGCAGGGCCAGACTGCGGGGTGATTTCTTTGATTGCTTGGGGTTGCCATTGCGCTGTGAGCGCTTGTAAGGCAGCGAGGTCGTTGCTGCATAGCGTCAATCGATCTTTGACCTTTTGCAGACGCAGCTCCTGGCCGCCGCGCTGTAGGATGATGCCTTCTTTGCCGGGCAAGACACCCTTGTTTACCTCCTCACGGGGTGGAGTTTGGTCTGCCTGCACGGTACCTCCTGATAGGGGATCGTTTTGCACGTTTTCTCAGCTGCTTTTGACCCAATTTTGCCCCAAACCCGGCTGTTTTTGTCAGCGCTATTTTGGTTAGCGACGGCGCGCTTTCCAGGTGCCACCGTAGCGGTAGTGTGGATTGTCGGGGCGCACCTGCTGCCAGCAGACAGGACAGATTAGCGCCCAGGTTTGAGAGGCGTCGTACTGTACTCGGTAGCGAATTTTGACGGGCTGCTGGCAGCGATCGCACGGCTTGAGCTTGAGCTTAGTCACTTGAGAGGTGCCCTTGACTTGAGATGTTCACTTCAGACACATAATGTAAGGCTGGGGAGCTTATCCACTTGGCCAAGAGTCACATAAAAGGGCGACAATACCGAACCCCATGCCCTAATCTAGGTTAAATCACTTACTGTTAGCTGTTTTTCACACGGCTGTTTTTCACGCAGCTGTTTTTCACACCATGGTTTCCATCGTCAAAGCTTTGCTCTCTGGAGTATCTCCCAAGGCAGCGGCCATTGCGGCAGCCAGTGCGATCGCAGGCACCACAGCGCTCCCCCTCGTCGCCCAAGCCCAAACAGATACGCCCACCGAGTCTCAGGCACCCGCCGCGACCCGCGCCGTCGAACAAGCCACCAGCCCCATTGGGATTGCCGCTGGTCAGGCATTGATGGGTGAGGCCGAAAGTGCGATCGCCTCAGAAGACTACACCCTAGCGGCCTCCAAGCTGGTGGAAGCGCGCAAAGCCCTCAACGATGTTTCGACCTTTTATCAAAATCTTTCTGGCGTTTTTGTCGGCGTAGATAGCCGGGTCACTAGCGACCTGCGCGCCCTCGCCCTAGAATCTGCCCAGGTTCGCGACCAGGCCAGCTATCAGCTCGCCGTGGTGTACCGCGCCCAGAGCCGCCCCGACTTGGCCGTGCCCCTCTTAGTAGAAGTCGTGGGCAGTCAGCAGCCCACTCGCTCACTGGGTCAGCAGGCCTATCAGCAGCTCTACGAGCTAGGCTTCGTGGGCATTCCTTACGACGCACCCGGCCAATAGGTCTACAGTCGGTAGTTCTGCCGCCGGTAGTTCTGCCGCCGATAGTTCTGTAACGGATAGCTCTGTGACGAATAGTTCTGTGACGAATAGCGCTGTGACGAATAGCGCTGCAGCAGACATATCGCTACAGCGAGGGCAGCCTCAGTCGTCGTAGAGGCAGTACGGCATAATAGGATGAGCACACCCCATAGCAGGAGGCACCCGTGATCAGTCCTGACCAAGTAAAAGCCATGATTAAAGAAGATCGGAAGCGTCGTGTAGGGAAAGAGTGTCTTCGTTCGGGTAGGTGGCGGGGGGGGGCGGGGGGAGGAAAAGGGGGGGGGGGGGGGGGGGGGGGGGGGGGGGGGGG
>JBCBFY010000041.1:0-36108 GCA_038527325.1 Cyanobacteria bacterium J06614_10 | reverse complement strand
CATCCATCGATAGAGAAGGTGGTGGTCGTCGGTCGCCAGATGGGTGCTGAGGAGATGGCCATCGTGGCCTACTATGCTTCTGACAGTGCTGCGCTCTCGGCTGAGCTGCGTCAGCATGTGCAGCGCCTACTGCCAGACTACATGGTGCCCAGAGCGTTTGTGCCGATGACGGACTGGCCGCTGACGCCGAGCGGCAAGGTCGATAGGCGAGCTTTGCCCGACCCAGACCCGACCCATCGGACGGTGCTGAATGACTTTGTGGCACCCCGGACGCCGATAGAGCAGCAGCTAGCTGAGATATGGCAAGACCTACTGAAGCTGGAGCGGGTGGGTGTGCACGATAGCTTCTTTGAGCTGGGTGGGCACTCGCTGCTGGCGACGCAGGTGGTCTCGCGGATTCGCTCGACGCTATCGGTGGAGCTACCGCTCAGGCAGTTCTTCGATACCCCTTCTATCGCTCAGCTGGCGGTCAGCATTGCAGAGATGGATGCCTCCGATTTTGCATATGCCACCCCAATTGCTAGACGCGGTCGTCAGCGTATTAAACGATCTACACTGTCTTAGTTTTTGTAATAGGCCCTAATTTACAAGCCCTCTTATTTTTTGCAGGCCCTGTTTTGCAAGCCCTATATATTTCTTTTCTGTTCACAGCGTGTGAACCTATCACCTACTGCTCTAAGCCGATATGTCTCAAACCACAGCGATAGAAAATCCACAATCGGGGGCCACCTCTGGGGATGACGTTTTTGTTTTACCGGCGTCATTTTCTCAGCAGCGGCTGTGGCTAGTAGACCAGATGCAGGGCCAAAGCAGCGCCTACAACATGGCTATGGTGCTGCTTTTGAAAGGTGAGCTAAATGTAGAGGCATTGGAGCGATCGCTCTGCGAAATCATCCAGCGGCACGAAGCCCTGCGAACCAACTTTCAGATGGTGGATGACTCGCTCATGCAGGTGATTGCGGAGTCTGTGAACTTTAGGCTGGAGTCGGCGAGCGTAGAGGTGACTGGTAAGCTGGTGCCCCTACCACCCCAGGTGAAGCAAGCGATCGCACATGAAACCAAACAACCCTTCAATCTAAAAAGCGATCTGCTGATCAGAACCAAACTGCTGAAAATACGAGAAAAGCAAAATGTGCTGGTGGTGACGATGCACCACATTATCACAGACGGATGGTCTCAGAACCTCTTCAAGCGAGAGCTGACCCAAATTTACCGCGCATTCAGCGCGGGTAAGCCATCTCCGCTACCGCCCCTCTCCATCCAGTACGCCGACTTTGCCCTCTGGCAACAAGAGATGCTCTCGGGTGAGAAACTACAGTCACACCTTCACTATTGGAAAAATCAGCTCGCTGGCAGTGCGCCCCTCATCAAGCTGCCGACAGATTTTGCTAGGCCAGACGTGAAAACCTCCAATGGAGATACGGTCAGGTTTCGGCTGACGCCAGCACTTACCGCGCGAATCAAAGAGATCAGTCAGCAGGTTCAGGCAACCCCGTTTATGACCCTATTGACGGCATTTAATATTCTGCTTTTTCGCTACAGCGGACTAGAAGATATTGTCGTCGGCTCGCCCATTGCCAACCGGCAGAGAAAAGAACTAGAGCCCATCATCGGCTGCTTTGTAAATACGCTTGTGTTTCGCACACAGCTGCGTAGTGATATCTCTTTTCTAGATCTCTTGACTCAGGTAAGGCGCACAGCGCTAGATGCCTACGCCCATCAGGATCTTCCTTTTGAGAAGCTGGTAGAAGAGCTGCAGCCTGAGCGCTGCTTGAGCCATACGCCACTGTTTCAGGTGGCCTTTGTAGTGCACAACATGCCCAAGCCGGGTAAGCAATCATCAGGCCTCAAGATCAGTCGGCTGGCACAAGCAAGCACGGTCTCTAAGTTTGACCTGAGCCTGGTGATTTCAGATGTCAAAGACCCGACTCAGCGTCGGAAAGGAGGCGCAGACAACAAACCTGTCGACCAATCAAATAACGGTCAAAAGACAGGGGTGAAACCTAATGGAAGAATCTTCACAGGTAGCTTTATTTACAGTACCGACCTCTTCAAGGCGGACACCATTCAGCGGCTGGCCACTCAGTTTGAAGCGCTGCTAGAAGACATTTCGCGATCGCCCACCCAAGCCATCAGCAAACTCTCCCTTCTCACCCAAAAAGAACAGCACCAAGCCGACCAAACCCGCACCGTAAAAAATAAGATTAAGGCCCTGTCGCTGGCTAAGCGATCGCTGCTCGAAAAGCGACTCAGGCAGAAGCAATCGGCTGCAGCCATCGGTGTAGACTTGCCTGCTGACCAGCATGCCGCTAGAAAGATTCTCCCCGGCGAGGCTCTGCCGACAGATGCGCAACCTAGCTATCCACAAACTAAGCTACCCATTCAATCCTGGCGAGACAGCAGCCAGTCTCATACAGATGAATTTGCAGATTGTCTCTCTTTCAATCAGCAGAGCCTATGGCTGCTAGATCAGCTAGAGCCCGGAGACCCGGCCTTCAATCGTCCTGCCAATGTTTCTTTCTCAGGCAAGCTCAACCTCAGCGCTCTACAACAGACGCTTTCTGAAATTATTCACCGTCATGAGAGTTTGCGGACTTACTTTGTCACTTCGTCTGATGGCCAGCCGCAGCAGCAGGTTGCTCCTGCTTCAGTGCCCTTGTCTATGCCAGTGCAGGACCTCTCCTCCCTGCCACCCGACCCACAAAAAGCGGAAGTTCAGAGGCTGGCGATCGCACAGTCTCAGCAACCCTTCGATTTATCCTCCCCGCTACTCCTCAGAGCAATTCTTCTCAAGCTCAGCGACAGTGAGCACATTTTGCTGCTCACCTTCCACCACATCATTTTTGATGGCTGGTCGATGGGGGTATTGCTCCAAGAGATAAAACAGCTCTACGGTGCGTTGTCGGCGGGTCAGCCTTCGCCCCTATCGCCGCTGCCGATTCAGTATGCAGACTTTGCCCAGTGGCAGCGACAACAGTTTCGCGCAGGTCACCTATCTGGTCAGCTCGCCTACTGGACACAGCAGCTTTCTGGTCAGCTGCCGATTTTGGAGCTGCCGAGCGATCGCCCTCGCACTTCTCAGCAAAAAGTCACCCATACCGACTACCAGAGCGCAGAACACACCCTGCAACTATCCAAACTGCTAAAAGCGCAGCTCAGCCACTTTGGCCAGCAGTCGCAGGCCACCCTGTTTATGGTGTTGCTAGCTGGGTTTAAGACGTTGCTCCATCGCTACACCCAGGCTAAAGACATCATCGTTGCCACGCCGGTTGCCGGACGCAATCAGGTCGAGACAGAAGATTTGATCGGTCTGTTTTTTAACACGTTGTTGCTGCGATCGCACCCTTCTAGCCAGCAGTCTTTCACCACCTTTTTGGCGCACATTCGCGACGTTTCCCTAGCGGCCTTCTCCCATCAAAACGTTCCACTGATGAAGCTGATCGAGCATCTTAGGCAGACTCAGAGCTTGGAGCAGCGATCGCTCTTTCAAGTCCTGTTTCAATACAAGAATTTCCCTGGCAAAACGGTATCGGCCAACGGTGTTGAAATCGATGAATGTCAGCTGGGAACCGGGAAGACAAACCTCGACCTAACCCTGGAGATTACTGAACAAACAGACGGCCTGCTGTGCACCTTCCGGTACGATACGGCCCTATTCGATGCAGAAACCATTCAGCGGTTGGCCACTCACTTTCAGACCCTGCTGCAGGGAATTGTTCAAGATCCTACGCAGTCTCTCGGTCAGCTACCCCTGATGCCAATAGCAGAAAAGCAACAGCTGCTCGACTGGAGCCGCAATGATGCTGTAGCTTCATCCGCGACCGAAACAGTAACTGCAGACTGTATTCACACCCTCTTTGAGCAGCAGGTGGCGCGCACACCGCAAGCGATCGCCCTCAGCGCTGGCCCTAAAGCCATTACCTACCAAGCACTCAACAGCCGGGCAAACCAAGTCGCCCATACCTTGCTAGCAAATGGCCTAACGCCCGACACGCTGGTCGGCGTCATGATAGAGCGCTCAGTGGATATGGTCGTGGCCCTGCTCGGCATTCTCAAAGCGGGCGGCGCTTACCTGCCGCTCGACCCCACCTACCCAGCAGAGCGACTTGCTTTCATGGCCCAAGATGCCAACTTGTCTTTCTTACTCACTCAGACGAAGTGCCAGCAGTTGCTGCCTGAGCCAGTGCGGTCTACCTTTTGCCTCGATGGTGACTGGTCTGCGATCGCCCAGCAACCCGATTGGAATCCTAACCTGCCACTGACCAAGCATCAGCTCGCCTACGTCATCTACACCTCTGGGTCTACAGGGATGCCAAAAGGGGTAATGGTAGAGCACCGGTCTCTGGTGAACTTTACCCGGGTGTCGGTAGATGGCTACGGGTTTGGAAAGCGCGATCGCATTCTTCAATTTGCCTCCCTTAGCTTTGATGCCGCCGCCGAAGAAATCTTCCCGGCGCTGACTTCAGGGGCCACTCTTGTGCTCCGCCCTGAAGGCATGCTGAGCCCGCTGTCGACCTTTCTCGACACTTGCCAGCAGCTACAGCTCACCGTGCTCGACTTGCCCACCGCCTACTGGCAGCAGCTTGTCTCCGAGCTGACCGTTGAAAAGCTCACCCTGCCGCCGTCTTTGCGCTTGGTTATCATCGGCGGCGAGCGCGTCTCTCCAGAGGCGGTGGCGACATGGCTCGCGCAGGTGGGCAGCATGCCACGACTCGTAAATACCTACGGCCCCACCGAAGCAACCGTCGTCGCGACAGCCCACCCGATTACCGCAGCCACGCCCGGCGAGATTCCCATTGGCACCCCCCTGCAAAATGTACATACCTACGTGCTCGACCCCCACGGAAATCTTTCACCCGTTGGCATTCCCGGTGAGCTACATATCGGCGGCGCTGCCCTAGCCCGAGGCTATCTCAACCAGCCTGCACTCACCGCCCAAAAGTTCGTTGCGTCGCCAATGAGTGTGCCACTGAGTGCGCTACCCAGTGACAGCCGCCTTTACAAAACAGGCGATCTGGTGCGCTACCTGCCCAGTGGCCAGTTGGAGTTTCTCGGGCGGATAGATCACCAGGTCAAGATTCGCGGCTTCCGCGTAGAGCTAGGTGAAATCGAAACTGCCTTGCAGCAGCTCGCCTGGGTGAGGGAAGCCGTCGTAACTTGTCATACGGATAGTTCGGGCAGCGGCACTCAGCGACTGATTGCCTACCTCACAGTGACCCCAGAGATTGACCCATCAGCCCCGCTGCCCGACTGGCGAACCGAGCTAAGGGCCCAGCTGCCAGACTACATGCTCCCTGCTGCTTGCAGGGTGCTGCCGCGCCTACCCCTCACCCCCAATGGCAAACTCGACCGCAAGCGACTGCCCGAGCCCGACTTCTCTCAGCTGTCTGGCAACAGCGAATATCAAGCCCCCCAAACCACCACCGAGCAGAAGCTAGCAGAGCTGTGGTGCAGCGTACTTGGCGTAGAAAATATCAGCATTCACGATGACTTCTTTGAGCTAGGCGGACATTCTCTGCTCGCGGTTCAGCTCTTTTCAAAGGTCGAGAAAGTATTTGGTAAAAAGCTACCGCTCGCCACGCTGTTTCAGGCCACCACCATTAGCACGCTGGCTGCAGTGCTAGAAGAAGATGGCTGGCGCGCTCCTTGGGATTCCCTCGTTGCCATCAAGCCCCAGGGCAGTCGGCCACCGTTGTTTTACTTACATGCGGGGGGCGGCAATCTGCTGGTGTACCGGGAGCTGGCCTTTAGCCTAGGAGAAGAGCAGCCCGTCTATGGCCTCCAGCCCCGGGGGCTAGATGGCTCGCTCATTCCCTCGACTGATATCCAGGAGATGGCCACCTTCTACATCTCCCAAATCAAAACGCTGCAGCCCCGAGGTCCCTACTACTTTGCAGGCCTCTCAACCGGTGGGCTAATCGCCTGGGAAATGGCCCAGCAGCTCACCCGCGCAGGCGACTCCGTTGCCCTATTGGCCCTTTTCGACACCGGCGGCCCCGACTTCCCAAAAATTCTGCCCATCATGCCCAGAATTTTCTCCGTTCTCAGCTGGTTTGTCCGCGACACCATCGAGCGGATAAAGCGAGGCTGGCCACAAATGTTAGAAACTTTGAAAAGGGAAGGCCTCAGCGCAACGTTAAGGCAGCTGAGGACAAAACTCAACCTGGCTAAGCCAACCCAGCATCAGCCCGACTCGGCAACTTCACCATCTATCTCTAGTACCCCCCGTAGTACGCCTAAGTCTGCTGAGACTCCTTCCGCAATCGGTAACTCTCCTGCCGATATCGCACATTCTGATACCGCAGACCGAAAAGCCATTGCCGACCTGCTCACCCGCCGGTTCAACCTCACCCTCACTCGCTACCAGCAGCAAACCAATGGCCACTCTCGCCTGGAGGTCGCCGTCAACCTGCTGCTGGCCAAACTCCTCAGACGCTCCTCTCAGACCTACTATGCCAACTTCTTTACCAGGGGGCTATTTCGCCAGGCAAAGCGGACCCAAGCTGACAAGGCCGCTCGCCGCCGCGAACTGCCCCAAGCCCTACGCCAGGTAGAAGCTGCCAATCGCCGAGCCAAAAAGCAATACGAACCAAAACCCTATGTAGGTAAAGCCACGCTATTTCGGGCGACAGAACGGGTCCCAGGCATTTGCCCAGACCCAGAGCTGGGCTGGCATGGCATGGCCGGTCAGGGCATAGAAATTTATGAAATCTCCGGTAGCCATTCTTCGATCATTGGTTCTCCACTTTTGGCAGAACGTCTAAAAGATTGTCTCGAAAGAGCGCAGCTTGAAAGTTTGGACAAAGACAGTTGAAAAAGCACAGGGCAAGAACTCGAATAATCCGGAACTTATTAAAACACGATAGAAAACAATAGAGCATCCACAGAGACCGACAGCATGCTTTTATACAAAAAGTGGCTGAGATATACCGTTGTTGTAAAGACGTGGTTGTTTTAGATTGTTTTTACATCTACAAAAGAGTGAGATAAAAGTTGCTCTTTAGCTGACTCTCTAAGTTGTTCGTTTGTTTGTACAACAACTTAAAGATCTGGCTAAAAGCATGATTCAGGGACTCATTCGGTACGGGAATTTAGGTGCACCGATCAAATACTCTCAAGATACGAGAAATTAGCGGTTTCTTGGACTGTTTGCAAGTGAGAGCTTATCAGGGCGTTGGCGTTCGTGGATGCGCGGCACAGGGGCTAAAAGCATCCACCTCACGAAAGATTTATCTAAAATTACATTGAATTAATATTGCGCACATTGGTTGAGAAGACTGCCATCTGTCACATGGTGCTTCGCTTTCTATAGATATGTTTGGGGCATTCTGGCGTCAACAATGTGATTGGTAAGTGGTCTCGCAAGGCGAGAGCAGAGCCAAAACTCATAACAAATTTACTAAAATATGCGTCACTTTATTTTGCCTTTAACGGTAGGGTCTCTTTCTATTGTTGTAGGTATTGAATTAATTCTCTCTACAGCACAAACAACCCTGGCTAGCAGCATTGTTGATAGAGATGCTTTCATCTCGCCAAGCACTGCAGAGAGTGCTGATGGCAGTGCTACGCAGCAAGCAACATTTGAAGCATACGAAAGTGATGAAGACAGTGATATCGATATTACTGTTCGAGATTTTGATGTTCTTCAAGATCGACTGAGAGCTGGACGAACTGATGTTGTTTTCACGCTTCAGAATACCGGTTTGTCCGTTGCAAATTCTGTTGAGGTTGACATTCTCTATTCAGATGATTCGCGGCTAGGCAATGAGGATGATCTAGTCGTTGGTACCTTTGAGGTGAAGAACCTGCCACCAAAGGAACTGTTGACGCAGAAGGTTAGCGTCAGGCTGCCAAATGACGTACTTTCCGAACGCGCCCTGACAGAAAACATGCCAAACAAAGGATTGGGCTATGTTTCGACGGGTACAGATTTCCTCGGAGTACATATCGATCCGCGCAATAAGCTGCCTGAAACGAACGAGGCGAACAATCTGAACGCGGCCAAAGGGGTAGGGCTAGATGATGTCACCTACTTTCCTTGGGATGTGGATAACAATGGACGGGTGACCCTACGAGATGCCGTCTACACTCTCAGCCGGTTGGGTATGCCTACCAACAGCCGCAACCAAATAACAGATTTTGACCGCGACAACTTGATTTCTTCTAGTGATGCGATCGCAATTTTCAACCGCCTCGGCTACCGCATCAATCCCACCATCTCAGACCCTGTTAACCTGCCTGGTCTTCCCCCCACGCCACGACTCTTCGTCACCTCCGCGAAGCTGGCCGAGATTCGCAGTGCGGTCACCGTGGCAGGCTCCCATCACCAGGTTGCCTTCCAGGCTATCAAAAGCCGCGTTGACCAAAGAGACTGGCAGGTCTACGACGAAGACCCTACAGACGACAACTGGAACTATGCTCGTGCTTGGCTAGCCCGTGAAGCAGCCTTCCTATACCTAATCACAGGCAACCAGACCTATGCACAAACAGCGTTTGACGCACTCTACGACATTCACAACGACCCAGATCCAGATAAGCGATTGCCCGAATACGGCTACGGCCTGGGTCGCGCAGCTACAGGGATGGGGTTTGCCCTTGCCTACGATTGGGCCTCTACCGGCTGGACCGCAGAGCAGAAAAACTATGTAAAAGACAAGATTTTGCTCGCATTAGATGAGTGGCCAAAGTACGACTATCCCAACTTCGTAGCGCCGTACAGTTCGAATTGGGTGGCGGTTTCTCGGGGCGCTGAGCTGGTGATGATGCTCTCCATTGGAGAAGAAGATAGCCGTGCTGAGCGCTTCGAGCAGCTGAAGTTTTGGCTAGAAGAGAACCTTAAAACCGCCTATGGTGAGCTGGGGCTTACCCAGGAAGGTGAAGGCTATCTCTCCTACGCAGGCGGGTTTTTGCTGCCTGCGGTCTACGCGTTGCGCAGCATTGGCGATACGGACCTAGAGCGTGCATTTAGTGAAGTTCGCTTCGAGAAGCTAGCCCTCTACGCCAGCGCGTTTAACGCGGAGCAAACGGCCCTGCAGTTTGGCGTTGGTGAAGGAAAGTTTTACCCGGAAGGCTGGAGCAGCTTTCTGCTAGAGTCGGCTTCTAACGACCTGAGGCTGGCCTATCAGTATTTTTATGACCGCTTTCGGGGCCTGAAGAATCCAGCTCCCGATGATCAAAAGTTCGAGCATTTGCGCGCAGGAAGCGTTTGGTCTGTGTTGTACTATCCAACGGATACTACAGGCATTAACCCTACTAAAAAGCTGCCTGCGGCGATTCAGGATGCGGAGAATGGCACTTTTCTCTTTCGCAATCGTTGGCAAGATGAGAACGATATTTTGGTTTCTCTGCGCGGAGACTTTACTCACCATTGGCGCAGCTGGGACCAGCCGGAAGCCTTCTCCCTTAGCCTGCAGGCCTACGACACGTTGTTCTTTGGTGGCCCCGCTAAAGAAACTGAGCCTGCTGGCTTCAGCCGTTTGCTCGTTGATGGGGAGGTGGGCGCGCAGGAGCTGACGGGTGAGCCGGACTTTTTTACCGCTTCTGAGACGGGTGGCTATGCCATTGTTGATGGTGGTGAGCTGTACAGCAGCCTAGGCATTGACAGCGCGAAGAGACATTTGCTGGTGGACTTTGCAGGTGAATCGGGTACGGCAATTCTCTCTACGCTCGACAGTCTGGAAGCACTTGAGAGTCGTCTTTACACCTGGCAGGCCAATCTTGGCAAGGCCATAGACAATACGGAGATAACAGCAACAGCCGGTCAAGAAAGCGGCGTTAAAACTTTTGTTCTACGCGGCAACAATGACGGCTTTCTCAAAGGGTGGGTTCTGAATCCTTCGGATGCCACCCTATTGGCAGGCGATCCGCTTCAGGTAGAGACGACTGGGCGCGATCGCAATATTTGGATTGTTATGCTCGTTGGCCAAGGCACCCCCCCGACTGCAGAGATCGAAGGCACCGGACTAGAAAGCAAGCTGCGTGTAGGCGATGCTTTGGTATATTTCGACGCTACGGCTAATCGAATTATTAGCAAAAAGCCGTAAGCCATTCTTTTTGGCTACTTTCAATATCGGTCATACCAATATCGGGCAATACATCTAGCAGTGCTGTGCGGGCAAAGTACCCCAAACGGTACCGTTGGCATCTCAAAATTAGCGTTATATTTAATTCAACATTCGAAATTCAGCATTCGAACGCTCACTAGCAAAGAGCGACTAACCCAAGCGATTAGACCCTATTTATGACTGCCCTGCAAACGCCCCCTGCATCTTCTTCGTCCGTTCAAACCCTGGTGCAAACCCAGCGGACCTTTTTTGCCACTGGCAAAACGAAGTCGATAGACTACCGGCTATACCAGCTCAAACAGCTCAAGAGCGCTATTTTGGAGCGCCAAGACGCGATTGTGCAGGCGGCTAAGGCAGACTTGGGGCGGCCTGAGTTTGAGGGCTATTTTGAAATTGGTGTGCTAGCTGAGCTGAGCTATGTCATTAAGTATCTGAAGTCGTGGGCTAAGCCTCAAAAGGTGGGCCTGCCGATAGCACAGCTGCCAGGGTCTGCGTGGGTACAGTCTGAGCCACTAGGCTGTGTGCTGATTATTGGCCCTTGGAACTATCCGTTTCAGCTGGTCATTTCACCGCTGATTGGCGCGATCGCTGCTGGCAACTGCGCCATCATCAAGCCGTCAGAAATTGCCCCGGCGACCTCGGCGGTTGTTGCAGAACTCATCGCGGCTACTTTCCCACCAGAGTATGTGGCCGTGCAGGAGGGCGGTGTAGAAACGTCTCAAGCCCTACTGGCTGAAAAATTTGACCATATCTTTTTTACTGGGGGTACCCGAGTCGGCAAGATTGTGATGGAAGCGGCTGCCAAGCAGCTCACTCCGGTCACCCTTGAATTGGGCGGTAAGAGTCCCTGCATCGTCGATGCCAATGTCGATGTCAAGGTGGCTGCGAAGCGAATTGTGTGGGGTAAGTACCTCAACGCGGGGCAGACCTGCGTCGCCCCAGACTATTTGCTGGTGCACGAAAAGGTGAAGCCTGCGCTGCTGAGCGCTTTGCAGGTGGTGATTCGAGAGGCCTTTGGCGATGATCCGGCGCAGAGCCCTGACCTGTCGCGCTTGGTGAGCGATCGCCAGTTTGACAGGGTAGCTAGCCTGCTAGAAGGCGAAGATATATTGATCGGTGGCCAAACAGACCGCGCTGAGCGCTTTATCGCGCCCACCGTGCTCAACAATGTGAGCTGGGATGCGCCTGTCATGCAGGAAGAAATTTTTGGCCCGGTGCTGCCCGTGCTGAGCTATCAGGATATTGACAGTGCGATCGCTCAAATCAACGCTCGACCTAAACCGCTTGCCCTGTACATTTTCAGCCGCGATGAAGCGCTGCAGAACCATATTTTGTCTGCGACATCTTCAGGCGGTGCCTGTATAAACGACGTTTTTCTACATGTCGCCATTTGGGGAATGCCCTTCGGCGGCGTGGGTGACAGCGGCATTGGTGCCTACCACGGTAAAACCAGTTTCGATACCTTCTCCCATCAGAAGAGCGTTCTCAAAAAGCCCTTCTGGCCAGACATCGACTGGCGCTACCCGCCCTACAAAGACAAAGTTGAGTTCTTCAAGAAGATAATCAGTCTCTCCTAACCTCGTGACGTCGGCAGCAAGCGCTAGTGCGTCTTTCCCTTTCGCAAACAGTTAAACCGCCCATCTGTTTCAATCCATCTTCTTTGAGCCATCGCCACAAAGTTGTAGGTGGGCACTCTAGGTGCACGGCATTTTAGGATTCGCTAGGGATATAGGCAACCATGATATTCAGTAGAATTGGCATCGTCATCGGCACCCAAAAAGGCGGCACCACCAGCCTATTTCACTATCTGTCCCAGCATCCACAAGTCGCAGCCTCCAAGGTAAAAGAAACCGACTTCTTCTTGAGAGATGAAAGATGGGAAAAGGGCATTGACCACTATGAGAGCCTGTACGAGTGGAATCCGGAGAGACACTTCACGGCATTTGAGGCATCGCCAAACTACACGTTTTCGCTAGACAACGCCAGAAAAGTCATCCAGCGGATGAAAACCGTAGAGGTCGATTACAAATTTATCTACGTTTTGCGAGACCCGATCAAAAAAATAGAATCCATGCGAAAACATGGCACCTATAAAGGCTGGTACGCGCCGCACTTAAAGCAAGAAACTCCTAATTCTGTGCCGCCAACGGTTATCGAATCTGTTAAATACGCCGCAATTCTAGATGCCTTTGTTAACAGCTTCTCAAGGGAACAAATTCTCCTCATTAAAACAAGTGACTTAAAAAGTGAGCATATTTCTAGCACGTTGTCCGAAAAAGTCTGTCCGTTTTTAGAGATTGATCCATCTTTCGAGTTTGCTACTGAAAAGACATACAACACTCAAAACTCCTACAGAAACGATACGATTTGGCACGCCCTAAGAGAATCAAATTATCTAAACCCGATCAAAAATGTGTTTCCTGACGTGATTAAAAATAAAGCCCGCAACCTGCTGACAAAACCGCTTAAAAAAGACAACAAAGTTCCCGCGCTGACAGACGGACAAAAAAGCTTTATCCGAACTGCATTAAGAGACGACAGTCTGCGGCTAAGAGATGAATACAGTTTCGATATGTCGAGCTGGGACATGAATGCCTAGGGTGAATAGAGGAAATTTGACTGCGGTCCATTTCTACCCAATCGTCGGAGTACACTGAGAAAGCTCAGCGCTGATTCTGATGGAATCTAAACGCTGGCCAGCTGATGTTGTCGTAGAGTGACCTGTGCAAACCGCAAAAGTAAAAATTGTTAGATTAGTGGAAGCGGCCCAGCTCCCCCGATACGAGCATGAAGACGATGCGGGACTAGATCTGTTTGCGATCGCAGCCCATACCATTCTCCCTGGCGAAACGGCCCTCGTCGGTACTGGCATCGCCATCGAGCTACCCCCCGGCACCGAAGCCCAAGTCCGCCCTCGCAGCGGCCTCGCCCTCAAGCACGCCATCACCCTGCTAAACACGCCCGGCACCATCGACGCCGGATACCGAGGCGAAATCGGCGTCATCGTTATCAATCACGGCAAGCAGCCCTTTGAAGTGACGCCCGGCATGAAGATTGCTCAGATGGTCATTGCGTCAGTTATCAGAGCGGAGCTAGCAGAAGTCAGCAGCCTATCGGATTCTTTGAGAGGAGAAGGCGGTTTTGGCTCTACTGGCCTGTAGTTCGATAGCTTCAGGCAGCTCTAGACAAGTAGCCTTAGACGACTGGCGATGGCACCCGCTCAGCAGCGATAGGAAGGTAGCTGCGCCAGAGATCGGCGTAAATGACTCGCTCACTTTGCCAAGGCTTATGATGTCCGCCACTCCAGTGAATGACCTTCATTTTCTGTGGGTCTTTTCGCAGCAGCGCGGCCACCATGTGTAGCTGACCATATCCGCAGCAGTTCCACAGCTTGGGTAGCGGGATGTAAGAATCTTTGAACAGGATGTTGAAAACGGTTTCGTCGCCTAGGTGATAGAGGCTATGGTCGTTTTCGGCATCCAAGTTGAGGTAGTAGCGCAGCTGCTTGTAGGTCTCTTCCGTCCAAAAAGAGAGATCCGTGAGGAGTACGCCGCTATTAAATGAGCTTTTGAATTTGCGTAGCTCAGACCAGACCTTCAGCGGGTTACTGAAGTAAAACACCGCTGGGAAAAACTGTGGGACGGCTGCTAGGTATCGCTGTGGGGTGAGCTGGCTGCCCAGGGCAAAGAGCGATCGCACATCCCCCAGCACTAAAATATCTGCATCAAAATAAATCACCCGGCCCACGTCTGGAAAAATATCCTTTAAGAACAGCCGCGCATACTGCATGTAGCGAGAGATCCGGCGCTCTGGCTTTTGCTCATTGAACTTAGTATCTAGGTACTGCTTCAAAAAGTCGGGCGGTGTAAACTCCCTCACCCGGAAGATGACGCTGTCTGGGTCTTGCGTAGGGGCAAACGCTGACTGTAGCTTCTCTTCAAAAAAAGTGCGATCGCCCGCCGGCACCACAATATTGAACCGTAGCGGACTCGACTGTGGATGAGACACCGCGTTGGTCAAAATAGAGTTGATGACCACCAGCAAAGGCACTTGGAGGGCTCGGTTAATCGAAAATGCAATATCGATGGCCATAGAAAAAGCTGTAGAACGTGGCAAAAAAAGAAGTGCCATGGGTGACCATCGCCCATTGTAGCGCTTGCTACCCGATTACCTGCCCAAGTTCACAGCAGACCAGCCGTCCCTCTGCCAAGCCAGTACAAAGAAAAAACGATTATCGTCTCTACCACGTAAGTTGCTAGCAAAGACTGATAAAACTTGCGGTCCCATCTTTGAAAATGCTCTTGCCAGATGGTTGCCCATTTGCCGTCGATGTAGGCCACCGTAAACAGCACGCCCAGTAGCAAAACCACCCACTGCCTCGCCTCTGCAAAGCCGATCAAAATCGTTACGACCACCAGCGCCAGACCAATTAGAGGTCGAAGTAATTTCATGGGGGAACTCTCCGAAATCAACAAGAACAAGACAGTTCTCAGCCTGCATGTCACACATGAGAGAGGCCGCGAACCGCCTACAAAACAACGCGCTGCCAGAAAATCTCGCAGCGCGTTGTGAGCCCTATTTTAGATTAAGTGCGCCGATCAGGTTTACTTATTGGGCTGAGGGGTCATCCGTAGGTAAGGCTTCACTTCCGTGACGCCCTTAGGAAACTGCTTCTTCGCATCTTCTGTGGAGATAGAAGGCACCACAACGCAGTCGCCGCCATCCTGCCAGTTACCAGGGGTGGCCACCTTGTGATAGTCCGTCAGCTGCAGAGAATCAATAACCCGCAGAATCTCGTCAAAATTACGACCCGTGCTGGCAGGGTAAGTAATCGTCAGACGGATCTTTTTATTTGGGTCGATGACGAAGACGGAGCGCACCGTCAGCGTGTTGCCTGTGCTGGACTCAGGATGGAGCATGCCGTACAGCGTGGCCACCTTCTTGTCGTCATCCGCCAAAATCGGATAGTTAACAGTCGTGTTCTGCGTCTCGTCAATATCTTTGATCCAGCCTTGGTGAGACTCGACACCGTCTACGCTGAGCGCAATGGTCTTGACGTTACGCTTTTTAAACTCGTCTTGCAAAGAACCGACTAGACCCAGCTCAGTGGTACAAACTGGCGTGTAGTCAGCAGGGTGGGAGAACAGCACGACCCAGCTATCGCCTGCCCACTCATGGAAATTGATGTCGCCCATGGAGGACTTCTGTGTAAAGTCTGGAGCGGTATCGCCTAATTGAAGTGCCATTTTTCTAAGTTACCTATCGATTACCTTGTGTGGTTCAAATAAATTTTGCCACAATCCCCGGTTTTCCGACCGGAGTTTAGTAGATTTTAATATTAGTATTTCCACGCACTATCTTCAATTGAGACCCAGCATGAGGGCTACGATGGTGCCCGCAACGCAGATTTCGCCAGTGGCAATGAGGTGAGGGATAGCTTCTACAGGGTGTAGAACGACTTCGATATCTTCGGTGGTGTCGAGGGCCTGCGGTTGGGTTCGCTCGGCAGGCTGTGCCCGAAAAAGATGAATGCGGTTAGTTTGCTTGACCGGATTGTTGTAGAAAGTTGCGATCGCCTGCCAATTTTCCGCCGTGTATCCCGTTTCTTCGGCCAGTTCTCGGCGCGCGACGGCCAGCGGTACTTCCCCCAGGTCAAAGTTTCCAGCTGGCAGCTCTAGCAGCACTTCTCCCACCCCGTGGCGATACTGCCGCACAAACACCACCTCTCCCTGGGCCGTGATCGGCAGCACCGTTGCAATATCAGGCCGCAGGCTAACAAAGTAGTCATCGACCACGTGCCCATTGGGTAGGGCGACTTTATCTTGCCGTAGCCGGTACCAGCGATGGTCGAACACCATTTTGGATTGCAGCGTTTTCCACTTTTCAATTGTCATTTGGATAGGGACCGAACCTCAGCAGTATTTTATCCATAGGCCTGCAGAAAAAGCCTAAAAGACCCGCTTATCCCATATATTGAAGCAGTTATGATTTAACCAGTTGTCTTCGTTTGTAAGCCCATGGCAGATACCCCTACCAGCACCCCAGCAACCCCCTCGGCCAATAAGGTTCTTCTCGTCGATGACGAGCCCGGTCTCCGAGAGTCGGTACAGGCTTACTTGGAAGATAGCCAGTTTGAAGTGCGAGTGGCTAGCAATGCCAAAGAAGGCTGGGACTTGCTACAGCAGGAAACGCCCAACGTGCTGATTTCCGACATCATGATGCCCCAAGTTGATGGCTATCAGTTTTTAAAGCAGGTTCGTGAAGACGCCCGGTTTCAGGCGCTGCCTGTGGTTTTCTTAACGGCTAGGGGAATGACGAGCGATCGCATCCAAGGCTACAACGCAGGTGCAGATGCCTACCTCGCCAAACCCTTCGACCCCGAAGAACTCGTCGCCATCGTCACCAGCCTGATCGAACGTCGCGCCGCCCAAGCCCCCGACCCCTCTGCCACGCCCGATATCGCCACCATGGCCCGCCAAATTGAAGAAATCAGAGCCCTGCTCACCCAGCGCGGCAGCATGCTCAAGCAAAACAACAGCGGCATCAAAATCGACTTTACCCCCAGAGAGCAAGACGTCCTAAACCTCGTCGCCGAAGGGCTCATGAACAAAGAAATCGCCAGCCGCCTCGGCACCACCGTTCGCAACGTCGAAAAATACGTCAGCCGCCTATTCGGCAAGACCGGCACCAACAGCCGCACAGAGCTAGTCCGCTATGCGCTCGAAAATGGCCTAGTCACCACATAGATCACGAAATAGAGTAAATAGACCTATGGCAAAGCGCTTCGAACAATAGCTCGAAGCGCTTTGCTGTAAGCACTTGAAGAAGTTACAGAACCGAAATTACGGCTCCAAGAACTGCCTGTCTTCAATCAGCTGCTGCACATCTTCACCGGGCGTATAGCTATAGCCATACACGCTTGCATCAGAGTCATCAATCACCTGAGGCGTCAGCAGTACAATCAGCTCCCGTCGCTCGCTCGTGTCAGTAGTGCTTCTAAATAGCGCGCCAAGTAGCGGAATATCGCCCAAGATTGGCACCTTAGAAACGCTGGTGCGATCAGACTCCTGAATGATGCCAGAGAGCACCAGCGTCTGACCGTCGCGGATGCGAATCTGACCGGAAGTGAGCTGACGTCTAGAGAGGAGTGCAATGAATCCTTCCGTGGTTGAGAAATCACCCGTGGGCGCAGAGATAGAAGGGGCTACCGATAGGTTGACAAACCCGTTGTCATCAATCTGACCGACTTGAACCTGAAGGTTGAGGCCCGCGTCCTCTTTCTGGACCGTGACTGTTTCAGTGACCCTACCCGCTTCGTCTACGGTCTCCTCTCGGGTGAGGTTGGTCACGACTTCTTGGGTCAGCTGAACAGCAGCTGTCTGCCCTTCTTGGACCACCAGGGTTGGGTCAGTAATGATTTTGCCGCTGCCGTTTGTAATGCTGGCCTCAAGTCGGGGCAAGAATCCATCTGCTAAGCCCGCTACACCGTTGGCAAAATTGAAGTCAATGACGCCAACGCCGCCGGTTTGACCAATGGCGGTCGTGCCTGTGCCAAAGGAGAAACTCGCGCTGAAGTCTTCTGTCGCATCTAGGTTGACATCGATAACGCGTAGGTTGATGGCAACTTGGCGACGGCGAATATCTAGCTGAACGAGTTGAGAAGTGGCAATTTCAATCTGACGCGGGGTGCCAATCAGAGTCAGTGAGTTTGTCCGCTCGTCACCGATGATCTGCAGTCCGCGCAACAGCGGATCGGCATCTGTGAATTCAACCCGCTGGTTCGCTAGGGAAGATTGGGTGGTGGTGGCCTCGCTGACGTTGGTGCCACCGCCCACGTCTAGCGCGTTCACACTTGTCGTGGTGCTTTCACTGGCGACCGTACTCTCCGCACCCATCGAAACCAAAAAGCTAACGGCGTTGCTCACTTCGATCTGGTTTAGGCGAATGCTGCGAACCAACACGTTGCGAGCGCTGTTCGGCAGCCTTGGACCCACAAAAATAGTCCGGCCTACCTTATTGGCTTCTAGGCCAGAAAGCTGCAAAACGTAGTTAAAAACATTTTGGACCGGCTCATTTTCGATATCGAGCGATACTCGCGCATCTGCCCCTTCTCCCCCATCAGCGCTGGTAAATGCCAGATTGAGTCCGGCAGCTCGGGCCAACAGCGAGAGCACTTCGCGGGCAGAAGCATCCCGTAGGACGAGTCTGGGGACGCGTTCTGCCGTGCCCAAATCGATAACGTCTAGCGTAGAGTCGATATCGGAGACAGAAATATCACCAACCGGTGGTGCTACTGCGCGCGGCAAGAAAGGGGGTGCCTGATTTAGCGTGGGCACTTCGATAGGTGCGCCATCGATAATCACTTCTGGGTTTGGAATGAGAATGTCAGGTGCTTCGTCTGCTCCTGCTTGAGCTAGCTCAATGGCGGCGGTAGCCGGTTCACGCTCTGGGGTGCCTGCGACCGTGGTAATCGATTCTGGTAGCTTGGAAGGCTTTGCTTTGGCACCTGGGCGAGTATCTAAGCTAATCAGCAGGCTGTCGGCTTCTGCTGATTTTTGGATGTCGCTGATGGGTGCTTTGGCTTTGCCGGTGACGGTGAGGCGAACGCGGTTGTCTGCGATCGCTTCCAACTGAACGGAGTCGATGCCCGGTGCTGGGTTCTTTTTATTAAAGCGATCGCCCTCAGCAAGCTGCAGCTGCGCATGGGCAATGTCAGCCTGCAGGGTCTTGCCCGAGCGAGCGGTCACGATCTGCGGCGTATCTCCAGAGGTCTCCAGTGCCAGAGCAAGTCCAGCTTCAGTTTGACTTAAGGAAATACCTTCAACAGTCGTCGCCGCGCTGGCGGCAGGGGCGACAGCGAGAGGACCAGCTAGCGCAGCTAGTGCTCCTCCAAACATAAGACTTCTAAAATCAAGACGGCGTTTCACAGGTTACTCCTTGAGTCGAAACTAGCGGTAAAAAATGCAGTAAGGGTTTAAACAACAGAATTGGAAAATTGGCTTTGGAGGCGGAGCTGAGAAGGTGATCTGGCAGCTATTCGCCCTCTCCAACCTCTGGCGGCACGTCGGCATCCGCCGTCGGAATCAAGGCATCTATCTGGAAAGAGGTCTCTATCTTGGGCTTCGGTTGAATCACCACCTGACCATCCGCACCAATCACTGTTTCTGAGACGGTCTGACCGCTATTGAGGCTGAAGTCCCGCACCATCAGCAGCGGCTCAAGTCGCTCTAGATTGCGCAGAATGTTCTGCGTCTGCGCGTAGTCTCCCGAAAAGTTAATTGAGTAGGTTTCGCGGCGTAGCTTGCCATTTACCCCCGCGCCCAAAGACCCGTCCGAGACAACGGCCTTGTTCCCCGGAGAAAATGTTTTTAGCTCAGCTTCCAACAGCAGTGGCGGCAGTCCTTTGGCTTCCACCTCGTTGCGCACGCCGTTGAGCGATGCATTGGTGGTTTTAATTCTCTGGTTGATATCCAGCAGCAGTGTATCCATGGTCTTTTCATTGGCAAACAGACCGTAGACATTGCGCCGCCGTTGCATAGCCGCTTCTAGCTCTGCCTCAATCTTGGCGATATCTTCTAGCTGTTGCGCCTGAGACACCAGCTGCGCCTGCTTGTCAGAAATCTCGGTGCGCAGTGTCGCATTTTGCTCGGCGACCGGCTTCACCATTTTCATGTACATATATCCTGCACCGCCAATCCCCACCAGGGCAATCAATACGCCAATAATGGTCGGCGTCAGTTCAACGCCAAACACGACGGGATTGACCGGTTCGTCAATAAAATCAGCGTCATCTGGGGGAACGAAGTCTCCAAGGGCAGCCATTATTCAATTGCTCCTGTTGCTTGAAGGGCACGAATGCGAGCAGCCAGTCCAGTAGACTCCTGCTGGCGGTTTAGTTCATCGAGCAGCGCCGATGCTGGAATACTCTTGATATCTCCAGTAATGTCGTAAGTCACCAGTGAGAGAGATTCTTCACTCTCTGGCGACCCCGGGCAACGCCCGGCCACCGTCTGACCTAAAGAGGCGTTGGTGATTTGGACGGTTTCTCCCTCTAAGAAAGGAGAGTTTTTGAGCGTCAGCAAAAAGTCGTTGACATCATCAAAAGAACAAGCGTTGCCGTTGAGCTGTATGCCCCCTGCGGCAGATTCGCCGCCTGTCTGACTGAGGCGATTAATTTGGGCGCGGGTTGGGATTCTGCCCTGAATGTCGCGAACAATGGCAGACCAAGGGCGAATCCGCTCAAACACACCGGCCAATGCTTGAATCTCGCTGTTGATGGAGTCTGTTTGTTGGCGCACCGTTGCTACCTGGGAGAGCTTTTGCTGTAGCTCAGCTAGCTGCGCGTCGAGCCCTGCAGATTCAGCGGTGAGGGTTTTCTGTTGATTTTGTAAAATCATCCAGTAGCCACCGACCCCGCCAGCAGCTACCAGTGCGGCAATCACCCCGGCGAGCATCGGCAGCTTATGGCTAGCCGCCCCCCCCTTCGCTTGGTCGACCGGAACAATCGCATCTACCGGCCTGTCGGCACGGTCGTTTAAGAAGTTAATGTCGATTCCGTACATGGTCTAAACCTCCCTCAAGCCCAAGCCCAACACCGTTGCGAGTCCCGAGCGCTGTGCGGGTGACATCTCGTCATCCATCTCAATCGCCAGAGAATCTATCGGGTCAACAACACTCGCAGGCAGTCCCAATCGCTGAGAGAAGAATTCATCTAAGTTTTCGATGACACCGCCCGGACCTGCCAGCAATAGCTGTGCAACTTCCATGTCCTCTCCTTGGTTTAAGTAAAAATCGATTGAGCGCCGCAGCTCGTCAGAGAGTTCACCCACCACTCTGAGCATGGCCGCCGTGCCGGGGTTCATGCCACCCTTTGGCCCGCCTGAAATTGGCCCCGGTGGAATGGACATGCCCTGCAGTAAGTCAGCATTGCGTGAGGGCGGCAGATTCATCGCTCGGCTCAGCGCGTTCTGGATTTGCGAAGTGCCCAGGGGCACCGTCCGAGAGAAGTGGGGCGTGCCATCGACAACAATGGAGATTTCTGTACTCTCGAATTGAATATCGACAATGGCAACGGCTTCTTGAGAGGTAAACTGTCTGAGCTGTTCTCGGATGGTGCGAATCAGTGCAAAGCTGCTGGTCTCTAAAACATTGAGACTGAGACCGGCTTGAGCAAAGGTCTCTGTGTAGGTGTCGGTAATGTCTTTTTTGACGGCAACGAGGAGGACACGCACTTTTTCGATGCCGTCATCGTCGACCACGTAGCCCACCTTTTGATAGTCTACATCGGCCTCATCCCTTGGGAACGGCAGGTAGAGACTCGCTTCTTGGTTGAGCACCATCTCTCTAAGCTCGTTGTCATCTAGCTCAGAAGGGACCAAAATTACTCTGGTAACGGCTCGCCCTGGCACTGCCGTTGAGGCCTGGGAGACTTTAATCTTGTTTTCTGACAGCGTGGTCTGAATGATTTCTGCCATCGCTGGGCTATCGACAATTTGCCCTTCTTCAAAAACCCCTTCGGGGACTTCAGCTGTGGCCAAGGTTTGTAGCTTGAGCTTCTGTCCCTGTTTTTTGAGGCGCACAATATTGACGCGCTCAGGCGTAAGCTCGATACCGACCCCTGACGACTTTTTAGAGAATAATGACTTAAGTCTGTTCACGACTACGCCTTGCCCGATGAATATGACGGAAAAATTCAGATGGTCCTGTCTTTAGCTTTTGGCAGCAACGCTTCGAAAAGCTTTGGGTTAAAAGGGAAAAGATCCGAATTTCGCCCCTAGACTGCCCAGATTTCAGCAATAAAATTACATTTAAGCTGTGCGGAGTTGAGTACTTCCCGGCTTGCCACCGAATGGGTCAACCGCGCTATGGGCCGCAAAATGGACATTAATTTGAGAGGATAGGGATGCATTTGACATCACGTTTTCTCTGTTTGGCAGTCCACGATATGAGCACTTCTTCTTCTCGCGCCACGGTTTCTCGGTCCGATGTTTCCCCTGATGTTTCCCAGGGAGCATGGGGAGCGCCGTGGGGAGCGCCATTGAGTGCAAGTGCCAAGCGGCTTTTGCTGTTGGGCGCTGGTGAATTGGGCCGAGAGGTCGCATTGGAGGCAATGCGCCTGGGCGTAGAAGTGATTGCTGTCGATGCGTATGAAAATGCACCGGCAATGCAGTTTGCCCATCGCAGCTTTGTAACAAACATGCTTGATGCGCAGGCGTTGCGGGCGTTGGTATTAGAGATTGAGCCCGATTTGATTGTGCCGGAGGTGGAGGCGATCGCAACCCAAACCCTCATCGAACTCGAAAGTGAGGGCTGGCGAGTAATTCCCACGGCCAAAGCCACCAACCTCACCATGGACCGAGAAGGCATCCGCCGCCTCGCTGCCGACGAACTGGGCCTGCGCACCTCACCCTTCCGCTTTGCGGCCACGGCCCAAGAGTATCAGCAGGCTGTAAAAGAGATTGGCCTGCCCTGTGTGGTGAAGCCCGTAATGAGTTCTTCGGGGAAGGGGCAGAGCAGCGTGCATACAGCAGACGAGATTGAACCTGCTTGGACCTATGCCTTTGAGGCGGGCCGGGGTGAGGAAGCGCGGGTCATTGTCGAAGGCTTTGTGACGTTTGAAACAGAGATTACTTTGCTTACGGTGCAGTCTGCTTCGGGGGTTCACTTTTGTCCGCCGGTCGGCCATGTGCAAAAAGACGGAGACTATCGCGAATCTTGGCAGCCTTGCGCGCTGCACCCAGACACGCTGAAGACTTGCCAGGAGATGGCCCAGAAGGTAACAGCGGCCCTCGGCGGATGGGGGCTATTTGGCGTGGAGCTATTTATCGCGGGACCTGCCGACCAGCCCCAGACGGTGTACTTTAGCGAGGTGAGTCCGCGCCCTCACGATACGGGCATGGTGACGATGGTCAGCCAGAACCAATCGGAGTTTGCACTGCATGTGCGGGCGATCTTGGGCTTGCCCATCGGCGACATTGAGCTGATTCGTCCCGGGGCGTCGGCGGTGATTTTGGCGGAGCAGGCGACGGAAGATCCTAAGTTCAGCGGTGTGGCAGAGGCGCTGAGCGTGCCGACCAGTCAGCTGCGGCTATTTGGCAAGCCCAAGGCCTACAAAAATCGGCGAATGGGTGTAGCCCTAGCGCTGGGTGAAACCACAGATGAAGCGAGAGAACGGGCTAAGGCCTGCGCTGCGAAAGTGAGCGTTATCTCGTAGTTTTCGTAAGTTTGCTCACCGGTTTGCTCATTTAGATGACCCAGTTCACCAACTTCGAAATCTGACTGGCCAAACCCAAGGGTGTGAAGGGCTTTGTGATCACCCCGGCAACGCCCAAATTTTGAAATAGCTGTTTTTCAGCTGCTCTTGTTTTTGCCGTCAGCAGCACCACCGGAATCGACTGGGTATATGGATTTTTCTTCAGAGCTTTGAAGGTGTCAATGCCATCTATCTCCGGCATCATCACATCTAGCAAAATGGCGTCTGGCCGGTGGCGCTCCGCCTGGAGAATGCCTTCTGGTCCGGAGGAGGCGGTGATCACGCTCCATTCTGATTCCATCTTCAGGCTGAGGCTCACCACCTTCTGGATAGAGACTTCATCATCAATGATTAGAACAGATTTTGGAGCCATCGACCTACCTCAAACAAAGAAACAGCTATGCAAATTATCGAGTGGGCCTGTACAACAACAATAAACAAAACAGACCAGCCTATTTTGCCGACCTCGGCACATAGTCCAGCGGAATCGTAAAGTAAAACTGGCTGCCCGACCCCAGCTGACTTTCTGCCCAAATTTCGCCGCCATGTTGTTCTACAATTTTTCGGCAGATGGTAAGCCCAAGCCCGGTCCCTCCCTTTTCACGAGAGTCGGAAGAGTCTACCTGCTGAAAGCGTTCAAAGATGCTGCTCAGCCTGTGTGCTGGAATGCCTTGGCCGCTGTCTTGTACACAGAAGAGAGCCTGGCCTCTCCGCTGCCGTGAAGCCATAGAATTTGAGTCAGTATCTGCCAGGCCAGCCTCAACCGTGCCAATGGCATTTCCCCTTGGCTTGCGGAATAGCTCGACTGAGAGATGGATAATGCTGCCGGGGTCAGAAAATTTGATGGCGTTGCCAACGAGGTTGGTCAGCGTCCGAATGATGTAGTCTGGATCGGCCCAAATTAGTAAGGAAACGGAGCGGGTATGAATCTCGATGTCGTGCTGCTGGGCCATGGTTTGCATGGCTTCTGCCGCTTGGGCAATCAGTTCGGCTGCGTCGCAGGCGGCTGTATTCATCGTCACCTCGCCAGACTCTATGCGCTGCAGGTCGAGTACGTTGTTTACTAAACGAACAAGCCGATCGGTGTTTTCATCGGCAACCTCTAGCATTTGCTGGCCGTCTTGTGAGAGTTCGCCTAGGCGGCCTGTGGCTAGGAGCTTGAGGGAGGTGTGAATGGAGGTTAGCGGGGTCCGCAGTTCGTGGCTGACAACGGCGATAAATTCATCTTTCATCCGTTCTATGGCTTTGCGATCGCTGATATCACTCGTCAGCGCAAAAAATCCTTTCACCTGCTCATCCCCCGAATGACCTGGCTCCCAATGCGGAACGTAGGTCACACTGACTGAACGCGACCTGCCATCTTGAAACGTCAGCTCACTTTCATATCGCACAGACGCGCCAGCCAATACAGTGTCGATATGTCGCTTGTTTTTTTGGTAGTAGGCCTTCCCCATCACCGACAGCATAGAGCGCCCCTTAATCTCTGCCGGTGAGTGCCCTAGCCAGTCTTGATAGACCTGATTGTTAAATCGGTAGCGCTGCTGGGCATCGACATACGCGATTAGCACCGGTAAGTGATTCGTAATTAGCCTGAGCTGAGCTTCGCGCTGCCGGAGCGTGGCTTCTATTACCTGTCGCTCCTGAATCTCCCTTTGGAGTGATTGATTAGTTTGGGTGAGTTCTGTTGTTCTCAGCCTGACCCGATCTTCTAAATATTCCAACAGTTGCCCCTGGGAAAAAGCCAGGCTAATCTGTCCTGACAGCTGCTGCATAAAGTCTTTTTCAAAGGTTGACCACTGGCGCGGCCCACTACACTGATGCGCGATTAACAGTCCCCACAGCTGCTGCCGCACCCCCACCGGCCCTACCGCCGAACTCACCGGATTCATCGGATTCAATATCGGTACGATCAGCTTGGCGCGAATACTCCACGCCTGAATAAAGTCGACCAAACAGTCAGATAGCCCCGAATCAGGCGAATTCACATCGGTGACCGCATGGACTCGCCCCTTCGCATACAGCGTTTGATACTCCATCGGAAAAACTTCCTCTGGGAAAGTCATGTCTAAAATAGAGGGATAGGGCACTTCTACAACCTCACTCACCGTTTTCCCCGTCCCATCGGGAAAAACCTGATAAATCAACACCCGATCTGCTCCGAGCAGGCGCTTTACTTCATCAACAGTCGTCTGAAAAATCTCTCTTAGCTGCAGGGACTGACGAATTTTAAGCGTGATTTGGGCGACTAGCTGAGCACGTTGGCTTTGCTTTCTGAGCAATGGTCTATCTGGATAGGCGGTCTGCTCAAAGCCTGATTCAGCATTGCCCTGATCACACAGCGCTTGCAGTAGCTTCGACCGACGGGCCACGCCAACCAAGTCTCCGTGAGCGTCGACAACGGGTAAGTGGTTTACCGGGTGCTGGCCAAATGAAGCGACCAACTGTGGAAAAATGCTTTCTATTGCAGATGTTTTTACTGTAATGACCGGACGGGTGTAGACCTGAGAGAACCTAACTTGATTCCAGTCTTGATGGGTAGCTAAGGCCCGCAGCAGATCGGACCGCGTTGCAATACCCACTACCCTTCGGCGAAATAGACCTAGAACACAACTCGCTTCTGGGTGGGATGCTGTCAGCGCTAGCACTTTGCCCAAACGAGTTTGACCGGAGGCGGTGAGTGGTTGAGTATCCACCATCGCCTTCCAAAGAGAAAGATCGCTTATCTCGGGTCGAAAGGACATAGTCTCAGCGCGGATAGCTGATGCGCGGATGACAAAAACCGCCGCAAACCGCCGCAAAAAAACATCGTAATAATTTCTTAAACTTACAGAACACTTAGGCTTAAGTGTTAATGAACGTGTCTAACTTTGAACTTATGTAGACAATCGTTAAGCGTGGAGAGGGGTACGCTTCTCCTCGCACGGGCGGCTGCTAGATGGCTGTACGGATTTGGGTAAAGCCTCCCTGTGTAGATGGGCCGCTTGATAAATAGCACCGGAGACTCTGGAGGTGTAAGCTGTGGTCAATCTATCAGCGCAGCGCTGCAAGTCAGAACAGCGATTATAGAAATGTCCGGTTTCCATGGTTCTCATTGCCTTACGGTTAAGCAATCTCTCTCCGTTGCGGGTGTGTTGCTTAGTGCCGCGTTTGGCCTATCTGCCTGCACCGAGACTTCAGAAAATAGATCTTCGGCCCTGGCCCAGTCTGCGGAGCAGCACACACCGGGCCGTGTAACGATCTTTGGGCAGTATCCCCCAGAAGAGCAAGAAAAATTTGAAAAAACGATTCTCCCTTTTGAAGAAGAGACGGGTATTGACGTTGTTTTAGAATTTGAGAACAACTTCAACAGTCTACTGCAGATGCGGATCGCCGCTTTTAACAAACCCGATTTGGCAATTTTGCCGCAGCCAGGGCTGATGAGCGACCTAGCCGTAGATGGTCAGCTCGTGCCTATTACAGAAGCTGTTGATATTCATACCCTAAGACGGGCCTACTCAGACATTTGGCTAGATCTTGGCGAGGTCAATGGTGAAATCTATGGTCTGTGGAATCGTGTCTCTGTCAAGAGCCTTGTGTGGTATCGCCCTGCTGCCTTCGAAGCGAAAAGCTACGACATTCCTAAAACTTGGCCTGAGCTGATGGCGCTGAGCGATCGCATCGTGGCTGACGGCGGTACGCCTTGGTGCATTGGCCTAGAAAGTGGCGCTGCTACCGGCTGGCCCGGCACCGACTGGATAGAAGATATTCTCCTGCGCATGGCGGGGCCTGAAACCTACAGCCAGTGGATAAACCATCAGATCCCTTTCAATTCCCCTCCCGTACTGGCCGCTTTCGAAGAATTTGGCAACCTGATCAACAAGCCAAAATATGTGGACGGTGGCCCTGAGAACGTGCTCAAAACAGGCTATGCCGAATCGGCTCAGGGCATTTTCAGCAATCCGCCAGACTGCTACCTCCACCGCCAGGGAAACTTCATCGCCAACTTTTTCCCAGAAGATAAAGACCCTAGGGTAGACTATGACGTTTTTCTGCTGCCCCCTATCAACGAAAACTTTGGGACGCCGCTGCTCATCGCCGGTGAAACCATTGTGATGTTTAACCATACGCCTGAGTCTGCCGCTCTCATGCGGTACCTGGCGACCCCTACCCCTCATCGAATTTGGGCGGGGTTAGGCGGCTTCATCTCCCCTCAAAAAGATGTTCCTTTAGAAGCTTATCCAGACCCCGTTACCCAGACGATTGCGCAGATCTTGGCGGATGCGGAGGTCATCCGTTTCGATGGCTCTGATCTGATGCCGGGCTACGTGGGGAGTGACCTTTTCTGGAGAGGCATGGTGAATTTTGTGAGTGGCCAATCGGCCAAAGAGGTCACGACGGAGATTGACCAGGGCTGGCCCTGATTGAGCACTAAGTAAGTCGCTCTAATAAAACTGCCAATAAAACAGAACGGTTGCATCGCCCCCTAGCCCCCGAGTTCGGGGGAGCATCGCAGATCCAGAATACTTAGATCGCTGAGCCAGCAAGGGATGGAACATCTTGCCTCAGAGCCCCGGAATCGGGGACGGAGGCCTTACGGAAAGGCTAATATCCAATAGATAATTAGACCGATCTACTTACTTTACGTGGCTCCTTGATCTAGACGGTTGTCATGTAAAGCGTCTTCGTATAGAGCACCTTCAAAGATTGCGAGGTCCGGCGCGGGGGGAATGGCCTTTAGTGTTGCCATAAAGTCGGCGGAGTCTTTGAGCATTTGAGCCACGGCACCAGGGTCGTCTGGAGTTCCCATGTATTGTGCCGATGACTGCTCTTCTGCGGTGAGCCAAATCAGCTCGTTCATCGCGGCTAGGCTATCTTCTGCTGAAAAACCCACTTCTCTTGCGATCGCACTAGCCGCCTCTCTAGGCTTCTCTCGATAAAACTGCACCGCATCGTCCAACACGGTGACAAAGTCTGCCAAAAACTGGGGATAGGTAGAGATAAACTCGTTGCTGACCGTTCCAAGGTCTGCGGTAAGTGCGCCTGCCTCGCTCACGTCTCCTGCCGTCATCAAGACACTGCCATCGTTATTTAGCAGCTGAGAAAGGGTGGTTTGCCACACAAAGCTGCCGTCAATCGTATCGCGGTCCCAAGCTGTGGTCATCTCCGATATGCCCATGTCGCGGATGGTTACCTCTTCGGTATCAAGCCCAGACTGTGCGATCGCTGACAGCAGACTAAAGTGACTGGTCGACCCGAAGGGCACCGCAATCGTTTTCCCACGCAAATCAGTCATGGTTTTGATGCCGCCGGTGTTTTTTACCGCGAGCGCCTCATTTTCATTGATGATGTTGTGAATGGTGTAGACCTGGATAGGGAGGCCCTGTGCGATCGCCGTTGCCGCCGGAATAGATCCGACCATGCCGATATCAATCTCACCTTCGAGCATGGCAGCATTCACCCGCCACCCCGCAGAAAAAGGCTGCCAAGAAATATGCACATCTGGAAACTTCCTTTCAGCCAGCTTCAGATTTTTTGCGAGCAGCTCAACGTTTGGAATCACCTGGTAGCCAATGCGAACGTTGCGGGGCATTACCTGGGGTACGTCGGGCCCATCGGTACGGCTGCAGGCCGCAAAGCCCAATACAAAACACAGACTCAGCAGACACATCAACAGAGTGAGCTGTTGGCGAAAAGGCTTGAAGATTAGATAGTGGCGCATAGGAGCTTTTGTCTGGCTTCAACTTGGTTGAGTCTGTACAAGGCAAACTTTCCAAGCTTTTGAAGACTCTCGCTCACTACGGCCTGGTAGTAAGCACGTGCCTGTGACCCTTCTGGGTAAGTTTGGACGATGAGTTTGAAGATAGCTCGCCCCGGCTTCGAATTAGCTTCTAAGATCGCAGGCCCATGATCGCGGGTGAGAATGACATCGAAGGCCAATTCGGCAAAGTCTCCAAATTCTTCATGCAGATGATAACAACACTGCAGGCATATTCTCTCGATATTGGTGCGTTCTTCAAAAATGTTTTTTTGGTAGGTATCTCGGTAGTAAGTTTCTAAATCGGCAAGCGGAATCGCTCTTTCATTCTCGCAGGGAACAGCTGTCCAAGCTTTTCTTGCGCCGACTCTAGCTAGCATACCGGTAACACTATATTTACCGTCGCATACATTTTGTACCAAGACCCGAATAAAGAAGGGTGACCCTTCAAAGGGATGAGCATTCGCGTTTACCTGGGCAATATACCGCTCAAATCGTCCAGTTTCCTTCAAAGCCTCCAGTAGACAGCCAGTCTCTAGCGTGAGGACTTCTTCCGAGGAGAGATGGAGAAGATAGCGATGGGAGGCTATCTTTTCGACAACGGCAATGCCCATACCCTTCATCCCCGTGATGGGTTTGAGGTAGAGGGTGCCGCTCTCGCACAGCATAGATTGTAAGCGCTCTTCGGAGAGATCTTTAAGGGCGGCGGTCCTTAGGCAGGGGATTGCGTTCTTCTCTAGAAACCGGTTGAATTTGCGCTTATTGATAGTTAGCCGAGTGAGTTCGTGTGGTGTCGTGAAGACAACGCCGTTCTCCTTTAAGAAACTGCGAAACGCCTTTGCTGCCTTCGCTTTCCCTTTTGGAGAAAAGTATCGGTCGTAAACTACTGGCGGAATGGGGGTGTGGACGGCATGCCAGGACTCGCCGTCAAAGGTTAGGGCGTCGATTTCTAGCGACCCAGGTTGCCAATGTGCCAGTGTGAAGAAAACGAAAGTGACATCGAGCGATTGATTTTCTCTGACGATGCGCTGGCATAGGGATGTTTGTATGCCAAAAGGCGGTTCAGAGAACGGTGGTTCATCATCGATATTTGCTCTGAGAGTGAACACTCCAATCGTTCTTTTCATAGAAATTTGAATATATTTATTGGATGGGTAGTCTGTAGTAATTATCGTGGTTGGCAAAAATAGATTTGGCAGGGAAAGATACTGACTCAGGCTTAAAATCTAGCAAGAAGATAATATCACGCATGCTTTTTTCTGCTGCTCTTTATCCACGCTTTCTGTATGGGGCGATCGCCAAACAAACCCGAGACCGAGTCTGACTTGCTGAGCAGTTCGTCCCCTACGCCTTGGCTTCCTCAGCTGAGGCGCGAAATTTGGATACTCGTCACCGGGCAGCTGCTGCTATTTATCGGTCAAGGCTTCACGCTGGTCTATGCCTCTATTTTCTTTGTCAATCAGCTGGGCTTTTCGCCCACGCAGGTGGGGCTTGCCCTCAGTAGCTCTGGGCTCACGGGTATTTTTGGCCGGTTTGTGGCGGGCTTGGCGATTGACTCTCGCTGGCTAGGTCGCCGGGGAACGCTGCTGGTAGCCGCGACGCTCTCGGCCCTGGCTTGCTTTTGCCTGGCGTTTGCCGATACCTTTGCGGTGCTGGTAGCAGGCAACATGCTGCTGGGCTGTGGACTGAGCTTGTATTGGCCCGCGACGCTGGCGGTGACGGCAGATCTCAGCACCGCTGAGAATCGCTCAGAGGCCTTTGCGCTCAGTCAGCTCTCAAATAATTTGGGCTTGGGGGTGGGGGCACTGCTCGCCGGGCAGTACATCGCACTGGCGGGCAGTTACCGGGCGCTATTTGTAGCCAAAGGGCTGGTGTATTTGGTTTTCGGGGTGGTGATTTGGGGGGCGATCGCTGAAACCCGGCAAGGTGAAATCACGCTAAAACAAGTCGCTAAAAACTGGGGGGCTGCGCTGCGCGATCGCGCCCTCGTCACTTTTCTATTAGCCAACATCTTCTTTGCTATTTACGGCGCACAGCTCAGCAGTAGCCTGCCGCTCTATCTAGCCAACTTCATCCCTAGCGCCAGCTCTTCAATGGAGGGAACGGGCGGCTTCTCAGAGCAAGTCATCAGCTACCTATTCTTCTGGCATGCCCTGATAAAAATTGTTGGGCAGCTCCCTGCAACCCGCTGGGCAAAGCAAATTGACCATGTCTCAATTTTGTTGTTTACGCTCATTTTTTGGGCGGGTAGCGCTGCCTTCTTTTGGCTTTCGGGTATTGTCTCTCACTACGGGCTAATGGCTGCGCTGGCTGGGTTCTTTCTCGTTGCGATCGCAGAAATGGTGTACGGACCCGCCTCAAGTGCCTTAGTCGGAGAGATGTCACCGCCCGACCAGCGCGGCATTTACTTCTCTCTAGAGTCAGAATGCTGGGGCATCGGCTTCCTGATAGGCCCTGCCCTCGGCGGCTGGGTTTTAGATCATCCGGTCAACGGTGGTGCCAACCTGTGGCTTGCTTTGGTGATCAGTACAGGCATTCCTGGTGCCATATTGCTCTATCTAAAACAACAGCTCAGTCAACAGAGTTCAGACGCGCAGACATAACAACTCAATAACAATATATTTTATTAGCTCTAAGCGCTGAACATAGGGAGTTCTAGAGGGCGAACCCTGTCGTAGTTCCGGCCCCTGACTGGTTACTTTTTGCATGCACTGCTCGTGACTTTTGGGCCATTTTTTCTGCCAACATTCTTTTTATTGTTTGTTCAAGGGTCAATCAGTTGTTCAGTCAGTAGCTCACTCGATTGACTGTTGTTCCGACCACTTGTTGAATTCTTTAGGAGTCATCAAATGAATGTAAACCGCAAGGTGAAGGCTTTATTGGTCGCAGCCTTAGCCAGTGCTTCAGGTGTGGGTTTCCTGTTGTCTACACCAGCAACCGCCCAAGCTAGCGAGGTGGAAACCACTTCCACTCGTTTTGCTGCCGTCAAAGCCGTAAAGCCTAAGGCACCCTCCCCGGCACGGCGTTCTGTTCCACCCCCACCGCCAGAAGATCCGCCCGAGCCACCCCCACCGCCGCCAGAAAACCCGCCACCGCCACCGGTGCCGCACCGCTGATCTTTGTCACGACAAATTGTTGAATTCTTTAGGTGTTATCAAATGAATGTAACCCATAAGGTGAAGCCTCTCATGGTCGCAGCCTTAGCTAGTGCTTCGGGTATGGGGCTCATGTTGTTCACAGCAACAACAGCCCAAGCCAGCGGACTAGAAAATGCTTCCACTCGTTTTGCCACTGCCAGAGTAGTAAAGGCCAAAGCGCCCTCCCCGGCCCGGCGTTCTGTTCCACCCCCACCGCCGGAGGATCCGCCCGAACCACCGCCACCGCCACCAGAAGACCCGCCTGAACGTCCGGCGCCGGACCGTCCACATGCGCCGCGAGCCACCTCCGCGCCAGAACATCGGGCAGATCATGACGCAGACCACAACTCAGATCATTCGCACCATGGTTCAGATGGACGCGGTGACCATGGTGGTAGTGGCCACGGACGGAAGTAGCCAAAAAAGCAACAGAAATGTTGAACGCGTGTGCTAAAAGAAACGTTTGTGCTAAAAGAAACGTAAGATGGAAGCGCTCTCGCCTGTCTGTGATTTATCTTCAGCAGCTGAACTTCTCACTGCTTTTGCAGGCGCGATCGCTTAAAACTGGCCTGGCCATGTAGCAGCGTATAAAAGCAAGGAATAATAAACAGCGTCAGCAGCGTTGCCAGCGATAGCCCAGAAAAGACAACAACTCCCAACGGTTGCAAGAACTCTGAGCCTTCACCAATTCCCAGGGCCAGCGGAAACATTCCCAGCACGGTGGTAATTGTCGTCATGAGGATAGGGCGCAGTCGCTGAGGGGCCGCTTGTAGAATAGCCGTCGCCCGGTCGCAGCTCGTCTCTTCATAAATCTGATTGGCCAGCTCAACCAAAATAATCGCATTGTTCACCACGATGCCTACCAGCAGCACAGCGCCGACAATCACCGTTGCACCGATGGCTGTTTGGGTCACAAACAACCCTAAGATGCCACCGGCCAAAGCCAAAGGCACCGTCAGCATAATCACTAGCGGATCGACCAGAGAGTTGTACTGCACGGCCATTACAGTAAATACCAGAAAGGCCGCAAGCCCGCCCAGAATGCCAAGGCCGTCAGTGATATCTGCGTTGCTTTGGGCGCTATAGCTAGGCAGGCGAGTCACGCCAGCAGGCAGGCTCACGGTCGATAAAACCTGGTCAACTTCTGCGATCGCACCCCCCAAACTAGCCCCATCGCTAAGATTTCCCTCAATGATAAAAACCTGTCGCTGATTGATCCGCTGAATTTCGCCCGGTGCCTGACCCTCCTCAATCTGGGCAACATCGCCCAGTCTGACTGGCTGACCCCCTTCGTTGCCGCTGAGCAACGGAAGCTGAGCAAGTTCTGCCGGATGCTGAACCAGGGTTTCGGGTGGCTGAACGCGCACATCGACTAGGCGATTGCCGCGCTGAATCTGGGTGGGCACCGAGCCAGAAAGGACCGTTTGCACGGTGTCGCCAATTTCCTCAGCAGATAGGCCCAAGTCTGCGGCCCGCTCCCAGTCAGGACGAATCTGGATTTCTGGCTGGGTGGGGTCGGCGTCAGGAGAGTAGCTGGCGAGCACGGCCTGTTCTTCTAGGGCCGCGAGTACTTGCTCCCCTGCGGCTTCCAGCACATCGGCATCATTCCCCTGCAAAATCACATCCACATCACCGCGAACAGGAGAGTTGTTCAAAATCAGTCCACGGACCCTACCTGGCGACACGCGCATCCGGGTATTGACTAGGTTGAGCTGATTGAATGTGCTGGTCATGCGATCGCTAAACGCAACCACATCAGTCCCAGATACCAGCGTCAGCGTACTAGACCCCCTCAGTGCATTTTCACTCGTACTCCCCCCAAACAAAAAACCACCCGAGGTGCTAAAGGCATACTCAACCTCAGGCTGTGCCATCAGTAACTCATCTACAGCGTTCATTACCTGCTGATTTTCATCAATCGTGGTCCCCGGCGGAAACTGTACCCGCACGTTGGCCTGCCCGGTGGCAATGCTCGGCAATATTTCTCGGGGAATGTGGCCAACCATGAGTAGGCTGCCACCTCCAAATAACAGAAATGCGATCGCAATCACGAGCAGCCTTTGCTGAAGCGCCCGTCTCAAAAGCTTTCCATACAGCCGGGTCAATCCCTGCAGTCTTGCATCGAACTGTCGAATCGGCCAAAATTTGTTAACCCCGCTGGACCAAGGCACTGTCAGCATCCGAGAGGTCAAGGCTGGTACTACTGTGAGTGCCACAATTAGCGAAGCGCCTACGGCAAAGCTCACCGTCAGCACCAGCTCATTAAACAACAAGGCGATAAATCCACCAATTAGCAAGAAAGGCAGCACGGCCACCAAGTTTGTTGTCGTTGAAGCAAATAGGGCAGACTCCAGCTCTTGGCTACTCGCCTCTGCCTGACGAAGAACAACTCTGTTGTTGTGGGAATTCTCTGGACTGTTACCCGTCTGAATACTGCCTGCCTGAATACTGCCTGCCTGAATACTGCCTGCCTGAACACTTTTCACAATGTTCTCTAGCATGACGATGGCATTATCCACCACGATGCCAACGCCCAAAGCCAACCCGCCTAGGCTAAACACATTCATCGAAAGCCCAAATAAGCCCATTAGCAAAATGGCCACCAGCGTCGCCAGCGGAATCGCCACCACAATAATCAGCGTTTGCCTCAGCGACCCCAGAAACAGTAAGACGGCTAGCCCTGCCAAACCGGCTCCGGTCAGCCCGGAAATCGCCACATTCCGAATGGCGTTTTGAATAAACAGTGATTCATCCAGCGTGGCATTGAGCACCACATCTTCAGGAATTAGGCCGGATGCTCTGAGGTCTGCAAGCCGCTGCTTGACGCCTTGCACCACCGCAATCGTATTGGCGTCAGGCTGCTTTTGAATGCTCACTTTCACGGCGGGCTCACCGTTAAGATTCACAAATACCCGCTGTTCTTCGGTGCCATCAATGACTTCTGCAAAGTCTCGAAGATACACCTGCTGCACCGCCTCTGCCTGACCCACCTCAAAGATCAAATTGCGAATCTCATCTGCATTTTGATATCGCCCGGCTACTCGGGTGAGGGGTTCACTGTCTGGCCCTTGAATGCGACCGCCGGAGGTATCCACATTTCGGTCACTCAGCGCGTCCAAAACATCCGTAATGCCGAGGCCTAGCGCCTGCAGCCGAGCCGGGTCTAAGTCAATGCGCACCTCTTCTTGAACGCCGCCCGAAATATCTACACTCGCCACGCCAGGCACCGTGATTAGTTCGCGGCTCAGCTCCTGCTCTGCAAATACTCTCAGCGCGCCGCCGAGCAGAGAAGGAGAGGTCAGCGCCGTCTCATATACCGGCAGCTGAGACGGGTCAAACTTAAATAGGCGCGGCTGATCTACCGTATCCGGCAGGCTGTCTCTGGAGCGGTTTAGCGTAGCCGTGGCGTCGTTTAATGCCTGGTCGATATCGCCCCCTGGCTGAAAATAGAGATCTAAGCTAATTCGACCCTCACGAGTTTGAGAGACGACCTGAAGAACGCCTTCTGTGGCAGAGAGCGCCTCTTCTAGGGGACGCGTTATTTCATCTATGGCGACTTCGGGGGAGATGCCCGGCGCATCGGCTCTCACACCAATGCGCGGATAGGTAATAGACGGGAGCAAATCAACCGGTAGCTGCCGAATAAAGAACAATCCCAGCACGACGACGGCTACCGTGAGCACCAGCGTTGCAATGTGTCGCCGAATAGACAGAATGCTCAGCGATCGCGTCTGTTCCGTCACCCGGAGAGATTTTGTCAGGATTGGCGCCGGGGGAGTCGTTTGTGGTGAAGAGCGATCGCCCCCTCACCGCCGGGCAGGCCGTACGACTGAGCATCCTGTCTGAATGAGCGGTATGAACACAGTCTCCATACACAAGAACACGAAGAGACAGGATACGCAAACCCATGGTACGGCCCAC
>JBCBFY010000040.1:0-38078 GCA_038527325.1 Cyanobacteria bacterium J06614_10 | reverse complement strand
CAGCTCGTCGGCAGAGACGCCGGATAGCGTAGGCGCAAACAGCGGCGGACCTAGCGACCCCAACAGCTACAGGGAGATGGCAAAAGAAGTCACTCCGAACGTCGAATAGCTCAGTCAGCAGACTATAAATGCTGCTGGCGGTGGCGTATTGACCATGCCATCTCTATGCCATCTTTAAGGCATTCTTATGGCATTACTGATCGTTCTTTTCTAGGTTGAAAATGAACGGCACGCCGCCAGCATCGCCCCCGCCAGTGACCAAAACCCGAGGCATTTGGGCGCCGCCTTCTTTCCAGGCTTCGATAGCTTCTTTTTGGAGTACGAGGTTGCCGCCCTGTGCCTTTAGCGTCTCAGCCAGGAGTCTTTGGGCCTCTGCTCGGCCTTTGGCCCGGTTGATTTCTGCCTGCGCTTCTTGTTCAGCTTCTTGAGCGACGTATACCGCTCGCTGCGCCCGCTGTTCAGCAATTTGTTTTTCTTCTACCGCTCTAGAAAATTCCGGCGAAAACGTGAGATCGACCACGCTGGTGTCGAGGACGTCAATGCCGTACTTCTCTAGGCGTTTGGCAAGGGCATTGTCAAAGTCTTCTTTCAGAGCGGCGCGCTGGGTAATGGCTTGTTCTACTGTTCGCCGGGCAGCTGCAACCTTGAAGGATTCTTGAGTCTGAGGGGCAATGATTTTATTGACGATGTTTGACAGGGAGCCTTGCTTACGGCGGATATCGACAACTTCTGTGGGCTGTAGGCGGAAGTTGATAGCAAACCGCGCCTTTAGGTCCTGAAGATCTTTGGTAGAACTTTCGGCTGGCACCTCAAATTTCTGAACTGTGATGTCGTACACGTCTACGTAGGAGACAAATGGCGGCTTGATGTGGATGCCTTCTAGCAGTACGCCATCTTGCGCCTTACCCAAGACGCTGAGTACGCCTGCCTGACCTGGGTTGATAATGACAAAGCTGCTGGCCAGGATTAATGCAGCAACGGTGGCGATCGCCGCGATAAAAACTGGCTGACTATTTCCTTTATTCGCAGTCAACGTTTAAAGCTCCTCTCTCTATATATATCTTGCTGAACTGATTGGCTAAACTAACTGACTAGACGGGACATAAAACAGGCTAAACAATCCTGGTTGTCTGTCTTTGAGCCTATGCAATGGGCAGCCCCAACAAGTCTCCTGTCCCTGGAACGACTTCCCCAATGTCGTAGGCGGCGATGCCTTCCTGCTCGAAGTGCCTACAGGCTGCTTCAGACTGGTCGGGCGGCACAACGACGACAAACCCAACCCCCATATTAAAGGTATTAAACATATCCCGCAGACCGACGTTGCCCGCCGTTTGCAACCATTCAAAGATCGGTAACACTGGCCAGCTGTCGGGCGCTAGCTGAATAGACTGGCCCTCGCCAAGGCATCGGGGTAGATTTTCGGGTAGGCCGCCACCGGTAATGTGCGCCATGCCGTGAATGGTGAGCTGCTCTGCTTTGAGTGCTTTGAGAACCGGCGTCACATATAGCTGAGTAGGCGTCAGGAGAACTTCCCCCAGCGTTTTACCGCTCAAGCTATCTGGTGTTTCGGCCCAGTCGTAGCCTGTTTGGTTTGGCCTTTTGGCTTCGGTCACAATTTTGCGCACTAGGCTAAATCCGTTGCTGTGTACGCCACTGCTTGCCAGTGCGATGAGGCGATCGCCCACTTGCACTTGGCTTCCATTCAGCATGGCTGATTTTTCGACGATGCCTACGCAAAAGCCCGCGACGTCGTATTCTCCCGCGCCATAAAAGCCAGGCATCTCTGCGGTTTCTCCGCCTAGCAGCGCGCAGCCAGATGATTTGCAGCCGCTGGCAATACCTGCGACGACCTCGGCTAGCTGCTGCGGCGCAAGCTTTCCCGTGGCCAAATAGTCCAAAAAAAACAACGGTTCAGCGCCAATTGTCAGCACGTCGTTTACGCACATAGCCACGAGGTCGATGCCAATAGTGTCGTGGCGGTTCAGCGCTTGGGCAAGCTTTAGCTTAGTGCCGACGCCATCTGTCCCAGACACGAGAACTGGCTGGCGATAGCCGCTGGGCAGCTCGAAGCAACCCCCAAATCCTCCCAAAGCGCCTAGCACTTCGGGCCGTCGCGTACCGTCTACTAGCCCCTTTATCTGGTCGACGAACGCCCGGCCCGCCTCTACATCTACACCTGCCTGCCGGTAGTCCATGGCTAACATTCCTCGGTTTGAGGACGCTTAATATAGCGTCACATTATTGAAAAAACGGCGCTTAGATCTACATCTAGCGTTCCAAAGTAGATTTTATGCCTATGTCACCACATTTGTGCTTTAGGGCGTCTCATCTACTTCTCACAAATGCAGAAAATCACAAAAAGATGAGTAGGTAAAAAGACTTATTTTTGCTGAATTTTTATGCAACTTTGTGCATAGTCTCAAAAATACTATTCCACTATGCACATTAAAAAAGGACCTTTATTGATTAGTTATCTAGATTAAATACTCATTAAGACATAAGCATCGCAAAATGACTGACAGCCCCTCAAATGTCCGCTAAAACCTTTACATTTCGTTATTACAAGATTTTTGTGAAGTGTCGATGAATCTTTTTTGATCGGGGAGCTCGAAAAACTGCGGAGTTTTGTTCAGATTTGTTCGTGTAGATTAGCCATTGTTCATTTAATTTTTCATTCAGAGGTAAAGCGCTTCAGTTAGTGCAACAAATCAACAGCGTAGTCGGCAACACAGTTGTTGAGCTGATTTGTTGTGATGTGGCCAGTTATGTTTTTGCTATCTAGTGATTCATTAAAGCAACAGCTTGCAAACAGTTTGACAGTGGCTGTTCTTCTTTCTGGCACTGCGACCTCAGCAGCCAGTGCGCAATCTGTTCTTCCATCTGTTGAAACAAAAGCTGACGAGTCCGGCGAGGTCGTTTCTGCCGACCAAGAGGCAGCCACTGAGCTTCTCTTAGAGCCTAAGTCTTCTCAAGGTTCCGAGGTTGAATCTACGGGCTCTATTCCGTCTGTCTCTGAGATTGCACCCGAGCTGAGTGACAATGTCATGGTGTATCCCCATGACATTGACGGCAGACAGGCTGCAACGCTCTATGTGAAGGATATTCCGGTGCTGACGTTTATCGGTACGGAGATTCACACCCTTTCTAATCGCAATGATGCGATCGCCCTTGCAACTGCCGACACAACTGCTGAGCTGCAGTCTGGTTCAGCAACGGCGGGCGACATCCTAGACGAAGCATCAGAAAATGACCCTGTGCTGAGAGCCACGAATTTGGGCCGTCAGCTGAGCGATGGGCAAATCGACGCTGCAACGCTGTCGGTGCGCTGGCACGAAGAGACGGACGGCTATATTGTCACGCTGGCAGATGAAGATCTCATCGCGCTCGACAGTCGCACGGTGCTTGCAGATACTACCGAAGATGCTGCAGAAGATGCTTTGCAGGTCACTAATCGTCTGAGAAGGCTATTGGGCGGCGCTGAGCCCGTCTCTGAGATCGAAGGTCTGCCTGAACCTGAGCCTGTGGTTGAAGCTGCTCCTGCTCAAACAGTCGCTATCGTGTCGAGTAATGTGGGAGGCGCTTCTTGGTATGGTCCTGGTTTCCACGGTAGAACGAGCGCCAACGGTGAAATTTTCAACCAGTATGCGCTGACCGCCGCCCACCGCACGCTGCCATTTGGCACTCGCGTACTGGTCACGAATCTGTACAACGGGCGTCAGGTGACGGTAAGAATCAACGACCGTGGTCCCTACGCGGGGAATAGAATTATTGACCTGTCTGCTGCTGCTGCTGCAGAAATCGGCTTGATTGATTCTGGTGTGGGTACTGTTCAGCTAGATGTGCTGGCTTACTAGGCTTGGCTGATGTAATCGTTAATAAATAAAAAGTCTAAATGGTCAATGTCCTGATTCGCTGGGGCATTGACTGTTTATTTTATGAGGAGTGAGCCCAGTGTGAGCCGTCAATATTCGATGCTTCGACTGCAAAAAGCGTTCGATCTATTAGGCGGACTGCGCTAAATTTGTGGTGGTAAAAAAATCACGGAATGGTTTGAAAGGAAGAGGTTGTGCGGCTTTTCAATACGATTGCTGAGCTGCGTGACTATCTCAGCGACTATCGGTACCAGAGCATTGGCTTGGTGCCTACGATGGGCGCTCTACACGCGGGGCACTTGAGTCTGATTGAGCGATCGCGCCAGTGGGATAACATTGTCGTCGTTAGCATTTTTGTCAATCCGCTGCAGTTTGGCCCCAGCGAAGATCTTGACCGCTATCCGAGGCCCGAACAGGCCGACCAGGCGCTTTGTGAGGCTGCAGGGGTGGACGCTATTTTTATGCCGTCGCCAGTGGATTTATACGGTTCCCCTCAGCCGGATTTGTCGAGAGTTACTCAGGTTGTTCCACCCAAGTCGATGACGCAGGCCCTCTGTGGTCTGTCTCGCCCGACGCACTTTCAAGGGGTGGCGACGGTGGTGACCAAGCTGCTCAACATCGTGCAGCCAACCCGTGCCTACTTCGGCCAAAAAGACGCTCAGCAGGTTGCCATTCTAAAAAGGCTTAAGCAAGATTTAAACCTGCCTGGAAAAATTCAAGTTTGCCCGATTGTCAGGGCACCTGATGGTTTGGCACTCAGCTCTCGCAATCGCTACCTGTCAGCGGCTGAAAGGCAGCAGGCGAGCGCGCTTCACCGCAGTTTGAAAGCTGCTCAAGCGGCTTTTGTAAGGGGGGAAAGAAGGCGAAATGTGTTGATTGCGATCGCTCAAAATGTTCTAAACAGTGAATCTATGATCGATATCGATTATTTAGCCTTGGTTCATCCTGATACACTGGAGCCTTTGCAAGCAGTTGATACCCGAGGAATGATGGCAGTAGCGGCATATGTAGGTTCTACAGAAAGTTCAAAAGAGCAAAAGACTCGGCTGATCGACAATATGGTGCTTACAGACCGGGCGCCGATCATTGCCATCGACGGACCTGCCGGTGCGGGTAAATCTACAGTGGCCCGTCAGATTGCCCACCGGTTGGGGCTGCTGTATTTGGACACGGGCGCTATGTACCGCGCCCTGACCTGGTTTGTGCTGCACAAAGGCGTATCGCCTAGCGATGAAGCCGCCGTTGCCCAGCTATTGCCCCACTGCCAGATTCAGCTGGTTGCCAACGTGCAAAACGACCAGCCCCAGCCGCCGAGAGTATTTGTCAATGGGGAAGAGGTGACCCAGGAGATTCGCACGGCGACCGTGACGGCGACCGTTTCGACCGTGGCTGCTCAAGCTGCCGTTCGCACCAAGCTGGTAGAGCAGCAGCAGCAGTACGGCCTGAAGGGAGGGCTGATTGCCGATGGCCGTGACATCGGCACCCAGGTATTTCCCAATGCGGAGCTAAAAATTTATCTGACGGCATCGGTTACCGAGCGGGCTCACCGGCGCTACCGCGACCTGCAGAGTGCCCAGCAGCCCCTGCCTTCAATGGATGAACTGGTACAGGCGATCGCTGAGCGCGATCACAAAGACAGTACTCGTGAAGTTTCACCACTACGCAAGGCTGCAGACGCGATAGAAATCGTCACCGACAGCCTCAGTGCCGACGAAGTCATCGACAGAATATCTGGACTTTACAGACAGCTGACTGCTTGAGGATGGACTGCTTGAGGATAATAGATCGTGACGGTGATAAGACCCGACGATGACCACAAAGGACGCTCAGCGCCGCGCATTGCTCAAGGCCAGACAGGCCATGCCAGCGCGCATTCGGCAGGAAAAGTCTCTCAGCATTTGCCAGCACCTACAAAATTGGCCAGCGTTTCAGAAATCCAAGCTGACACTGGCCTACTGTAGTTTTAATGGCGAGCCCGATTTAGCGCCTTTGCTCGCGCAGCAGCGTAGCTGGGGTCTGCCGCGCTGCGAAGGGAAGTCGCTGCTGTGGCATCGTTGGTTTCCTACGAGCCAGTGGCCGCTACGCACCGGCACCTATGGCATTGTAGAGCCCGACCCAAATTCTCCGCAGGTAGAGCCGCACAAAGTCGACCTCATCTTGGTGCCTTGTGTGGCCTGCGATGTGAATGGCTACCGGCTGGGGTATGGAGGCGGATTTTATGACCGTATGTTGAGCGATCGCACCTGGGCCGACAAGCTCACCATCGGCATCGTGTTTGAATATGCCAGACTCCCTCAGATACCGCGGGATGATTGGGACATTCCCTTAGGCGGTATCTGCACAGAGAGCGGGCTTTTCTTTCGGCGGTAAGAAAGCATAAGAAAGCATAAGCTCAGTCTTTCCATAGATTAATGCCACCGAGCAGACCCAACATGTTAGAGACAAGGGTCACGTTTTTTGGCAGGTCCACGTCTATTTGCTTGGCTTCGCCGCCGCCGATGTAAAGGTGGTCGTAGTTCAGCGTTCGAGACAGTGACTCAATCGCTTTCAGCAGCCGAGCATTCCAAGTTTTGTGACCCACTTTCTTGAGGGCGGCTCGACCGAGCTGCTCTTCGTAGGTTTGGCCTTTGCGAAATCTGTGGTGGGCCAGCTCTATGTTCGGCACCAGATGGCCGTCGGTAAAGAGCGCGGTACCAAATCCGGTCCCTAGCGTGATTACTAGCTCTACGCCCTGACCCGAGATGGCGCCCATGCCCTGGAGGTCCGCGTCATTGGCGACGCGGACGGGCTTGCCCAGTTTTTCAGAGAGCTGGCTCGCCAAATCGTAGCCCTGCCAGCTCGGGTGCAGGTTTACCGCTGTGTGTACCACGCCATGACTCACGACGCCTGGAAAGCCTACCGAGATGCGGTCGAAGTCAGTTTGATGGGTGGCTAGCTGCTCCAGAATGGCCATGACGGCTGATGGCGTTGCCGGTTTTGGTGTTTTGATGCGATCGCGATCACTCAAAGGCTCGCCCTGCGCATTTAGCAAAAGCGCCTTCACGCCGCTGCCACCTATATCTATAGCGAGTGTCTTCACTGGCTTCAGCTGCCTTTGGTTGTGGACTGAGTCGTGTGCTGAGTTATGGACTGATGCTGCGCCGGAGGCCGCTAATTTATCTGCGCTATCAGTATTTACCGATGTTGTCGATGGGGTCGCCTCTGCCTTGATGGGTTGTCCCTCAGGGGCGTCGGCTTTACGTTTGCTCGGGGTCTCTACCTTTGTAGATTGCATTGCGTTTAGTGGCTCCTCAGTCAGCGAAGGGGTTCGTCAGAAGGCTTGTCAGATTCGCGTAGTTCTACAAGACTTTAGTGCCAAAAAAATCACAAAGTCGGGCTTTTGTTACAAATATCTATGTGTCCTTCTAATCTTTATGAATGCCTTATTTATTAGTGCGTTTTAGTGCGTTTCGTGATGACCGCGTTATCCAGAAGGGTGCAAACCTTGAAACCGATACAGCTCTTCGAAGACTTGCACCCAGCCTTCTACCACAGAGTCTAAAATGGCCTGACCCTTCACTGCTGTTGCGGCTGTGGCATCTCCGATTACACCGCTACGGCTCAAGTCTTCCATGACCCAGGCGGTAGGGAGCTTTCCTTCTAAGCTCAGCAGGCTATCGGGCGGAAAGTTGTCTGGCTTTTCGCAGACGGCCTGCGTCATATCTACCTGATCGGGCAAGAGCGAGAGCATGACGCTCGTCTCAATATCTCCGGCGTGAATGCCGTTGTCGTATTCTGCCTGACCGACGATGCGGCTAACTTGGTGGGGCGCTCCCCATACGAACAGCGGAAACACCATGAGATCGCCATATTGCCGGTGCAGGTCGCGGGCCACAATGTCTAAAACTTGCGGCTGACCGCCATGGGCATTGACAAAAATTAGCTTGCGAAAGCCTGCCTGGTAGATGCTGTGTCCTAGTTCGGTGAGAACGGCCGTCAGCGTTTGGGCCGATAGGGTCACCGTTCCTGGAAACTGACTGTGCTCGTTAGACTTGCCGTAGCACAGCGAGGGTAGGGCGTAGGCGGGGATGTCGCTCTTGAGCCGCGAGAGGGCACGTCCGACCACAGCAGTTGCGATCGCTGCATCGACAATCAGCGGTAGGTGAGGGCCATGCTGCTCCATAGCACCGATAGGCTGAATGATGAGCGTGTTAGATTTGTCAGGTAAATTTTGCACCTGAGTCCAACTCAGATACGGAAAGAAACGCTTGGCTGGAATGTCACAATTCATACAGAGATAGCTAGCTAGCCGTAGAATGAGTGGGCATAAGGCAACTATGTTGGGAAATTGAGGTCGGTAAATGTGTCATAAACCGGAACATCTATTAACATTGTGAAATATGGAAGAATTTACTTTCTTACATCTCTTACATATCGTTGCCGTCAGAGGCTGAGCCTCTCTACGGTTTAGTTCTACACGTTCTAGCCTGTCATCGTCAGGTTTTGAGAAGCTCAGTTGCAAAGTGACTGTGCAAAGTGAGCCATTACCCGTGATGTTTGGATAAAGTACGTGAGCATATTTTTGCTCATTTGTGTATGCTTTATTGACAGCTGCCTGTAGCTATTGCCTTCTACCATTTCAGACTCCTTATTAGTAGTCTTTATTCGTTCCTAGTTTTTATTAATTTATTGCTGCTGCACCTCTAAATGAAAAACTCTGCCAGTGCTCTAAGCCTGCTAAAACGTTGCTCGCTTGCCGCTGTAGCTTTTGTGGTGCCGGTGACGGTTACAGGTATCGTCCCGAGCGTTACGCAACCTGCAGCTGCTTCTGGCTTTCAAGACAGTCCAAAAACGGTCTTGGATGAAGCTTGGCAACTGGTCTATCAAGAATATGTTGATGCCAACTTCAACCGGGTCGATTGGTTGGGGGTGCGGCAAACCTTACTGAGCGGTGAATATACCACCCGCGATGCCGCCTACAGTGAGCTTCGCCGAGTTTTGCGCCGCCTAGAGGATCCCTACACCCGTTTTCTAAATCCGGCTCAGTACGCAGCGCTCACCGAGCAAACGTCAGGCGAAGTGACTGGGGTTGGTATCCGCCTGCAAACGCAGGACCGAGGGCTGGTTGTCCGCAGCGTATTGGCCAATTCTCCAGCAGAGCGAATGGGCGTCGAGCCGGGGGATCAAATTTTGATTATTGACGGTCGCTCTAGTCGAAACCTCAGCGTAGAAAATGCATCACAGCTGATTCGCGGCGAGAGTGGCAGCCAAGTTTCTATTACCGTCCGCCGTCAAGACAGTAGCGAAGAGACGCTGATTTTGACGCGTGAAGTGGTTTCAGTTCCTACAGTAAGCTTCGATTTGCAGCGAGAGCATGGCGTCGCCGTAGGCTATATTCGCCTGGATGAATTTAGCGCCCATGCCGCAGAGCAGATGCGCGCGGCCATCGATACGTTGACTGAACAGGGGGCAGAAGCTTTTGTATTGGATTTGCGGGGTAATCCTGGTGGGTTGCTGCAGGCCAGCATTGACATTAGCCGGATGTGGCTACCGCGCGGGAGCATTGTGCGGACGGTTGACCGGGATGGCCACAGTGACGAAATTACGGCCAACCGTACGGCTGTGACTGACTTGCCGATGGCGGTATTGGTCAATGGACAGTCGGCCAGCTCCAGCGAAATTGTAACGGGTGCCCTCGGTGATAATGACCGCGCTGTAGTGGTGGGCAATCCGACGTTTGGAAAGGCGCTTGTGCAGAGTTTGCATGGCCTTTCTGATGGCTCTGGGATCGCCGTCACCGTCGCTCACTACTACACGCCAGACGGCACAGACATCAGTACCCGAGGCATTACACCCGATATCAATGTCACGCTCACCACGCAACAGCAGCGTGCTCTAGAGACCAACCCGTCGCTACGCGGGACCAGCGCCGATCCTCAGTTTCTCCGGGCGGTGGCGGCCATTGAGCCAGAAGTGCTCGCGAGGCGAGAGGGCCCTGCTCCTGTGTTTGCATCACCTGTGATGTCTCCTCAGCTACCCAGTCAACTGGGTCGCATAGAACCGTAGGCCTAGCACAGGGAGCCATCGCTGTTCGGAGGGCTGAGCTTTCTAGGTAGTGCTAATAGGCCGTGCTAATCGTGCCGGGAGAAGACATAAATTCGCTGCGTGTCTAGCTGCTGACAAATATCACTGGGCATGACACCACCTTTGGGGTTGCCTGCTTGGGTGGGTGTCCAAGAGAGAATTTGCCGGTCGAGTCTGACCTGTAGCTGGGTGAAGGGGTCGGTCCCGGTGGAGATAAGAAACTCTAGCTGCTCAATAGATGGCCAGGTGATGAGTTCATCGAGTAGGGCGGCGATCGCTTTTACATAGGGATGCGTACAGTCTTTGTACCAGTGGTCATCTGCAAGTTCTGGCTGGTCTAGACCGAGGTGCACAATCAGCGGCATCTGGCCAAAAACAGCGACGGCGATAGAGCGTGCTTCTTCTTGTAAAAGCAGGCCGTGCTTTTGAGCGAGGTGACGCAGCTTTTCGAGCTGTTCGTAGCGAACGGTGACGGCGGAGCGAGAATCTTGAGTGAGGTCGTTGGGCGCTCTCCACTGGAGCGCGACGGTCACCAGATAGGTTTGCAGCAAGAAATGACCCAGCTTTTTCGCTTTGGTCGCCAAATAGTTTGCGTTGTATGTCGTCGCTTCTATCAACAGCGGCACACGGTCTACCATCTCTAGCCCGTAGCCCTTAAGCCCAGCAATCTTACGCGGATTGTTCGTAATCAGTCGAAACTGATTGACGCCCAGGTCCATGAGAATTTGCGCGCCCATGCCATAGTTGCGCTGGTCTACCGGCAGGCCTAGGCGTTCATTGGCTTCTACCGTGTCGAGCCCCATATCCTGAAGCGAATAGGCCTTCAGCTTGTTGACTAGCCCAATGCCTCTGCCTTCTTGGCGCAGGTAGACTACGACGCCTTTGCCCGCGTTCTCAATCATTTTTAGGGTTGCCTGTAGCTGCATTCTGCAGTCGCATCGGAGCGATCCCAGCGCATCGCCAGTCAAGCACTCTGAGTGCATCCGCACCATGACAGGTTCATCCTTGAAGGTGGCAGGATCGCCTTTTACCAGGGCGATGTGCTCTGACCCATCGAGCTGATTTCGGTAGGCATACACCTGAAAATCGCCGAATTTTGAAGGTAGCGCCGCAACGGCTTCTCGCTTTACAAACCGCTCGTGCTTTAGTCGGTAGCTAATCAGGTCGGCAATGCTGATGAGCTTCATTTGGTGGCGCTTTGCATAGCCGACGAGGTCGGGTAGGCGGGCCATTGACCCATCCGGATTAGAAATTTCGCAGATGACGCCTGCGGGATACAGCCCCGCTAGGCGAGCCAAATCGACTCCTGCTTCGGTATGGCCTGCGCGCCTCAGCACCCCGCCTTCCTTGGCCCGAAGCGGGAAGATGTGCCCCGGTCGGCGTAGGTCTTGAGGCTTGGCGTTAGGATTGACGGCGACTTGGATGGTGCGGGCCCGGTCTTCTGCCGAGATCCCGGTGGTCACGCCTAGCTCTACCGCCGCATCGATGCTGACAGTGAAAGCGGTTTGTTCGTTTTCATCCTCGAACGGACTGCTGGTAACCATCAGCGGCAAGTCCAGCTCGTCTAACCGTTCGCCTGTCATTGCTAGGCAGATGAGCCCCCTAGCCTCCACCGCCATAAAGTTGATCAGATCTGGGGTGGCGAACTGCGCGGCGCAAATGACGTCCCCTTCATTCTCACGGTTTTCGTCATCTACAACGACGATGGAGCGCCCTGCCGCTAGGTCTGCTAGCGCCTCTTCAATGGTGTCGAACTCAAAAGCGTCTCCAGCGACGGACACATCATCAACCACAGGTATTCCTTACAATCTTGAAATTTATACCTATCGATTGTATCGCTCAGCCTTGAGGTGTGCGGCTCAGGGAATCAGCGGGTTGGCACTGTGATTGATCCGTGGGTGTTGATTTGGATGTTGATCGCTAGTTGGATGAGTCGATGGGCTCGGTCCAGATGACTTTCTTTTGGTTTGGGTAGGCCATGCCGCTTTGCTCTTGCATGATGCGCCCCGCCTGAGCCGGATCGAAGTTGTGGGTAAAGTCTTCTCTAAGCTTGGCGTTTTTTTGCTCTGCGACTTCGATGGAAGACTGGAGCGTGGTCAGGCGCTGCTGCTGCTGTTGATAGTAAGGGACGAGTTTGGCAATGGTGGTGGTGGCAACGATAGCCAGCAGCAAGTTGACCGTTAGCTTAACGGAGGATTCGAATGCGATCGCCTGCCGAGCGCCGGTATGAGGGGAGCGTTTTGGCCGATAGGCAGGCCGGGGCGCTGCTGGTTGTTCGCTGAGCGAAGTGTTTTGCCTAGCCGGTTCGCTTGTGCCTGTCGGGTGGGCAGAGGGCTGGCGAGGAGAATAAAAAGTATCGGTATAGTCAGGCGAGGCCGGGCGCTGGGCAGCATTCATAAAGCGAAAATCACCAAAATAGCGAGCTGATTGTAGTGGACTCCGAGGCGAAGAGCGTCCGGGAATTTACGGTTCCATAAATACTCGCATACATTATGAATATAATTCGGTATCTTGCAAGTATTTCAGACGATTTTTTCTGATTCTCACAGAGCGCTTGTCTCGGGTTTCGGCAATTCCTCACAGGTCTATTCTTCACAGAAACCAAAAGCAGATAACAAATCAAACATCCGTATTCCCATACGCTTTTGCCGAGGTGCCAAAGTGCAAAAAAGTTGTGCTAAGAAAAATCTCCCAGGACTAGAGTAGTCTCTGTGTCCTGGGAGATCTTTTATCTGAAATTTTTCTAATGAAATTTTTCTGAGCCGTCTGAGCCTCAAACGCAATGCACTTGTGCAATGCACTTGGATGCTATTCACCCTACTTGTAGAGTTCGGTGGCTAGGCGGAGAGCCAAGAATCCGGGAACCAGTGCCAGACCTAGGGCAACAAATATCTGAGTGTCTGATAGAGCCATGATGCTTCTGTCCTTAGATAAAAAACGACAATTAATAAATACGACGACTAAAAAATGAGGAGATACTTTTAGATTGTTTCTCAAAGTGGCCACGCTGTTACTTGAATAGTTACTAACCGTTACACAATGGGGACGACACAATGGGGACGACTATCGATGGCTCAAGCGACCCGGTGTAGCTGCGATCGCCCGTCGTATATTCGGCCGCAGTGGTTTGACGTGCCGTGTTAGGTAGTGTTGTCTAGATGACAGTCGTTGAGGATATAGATAGCTATAAGTGAGGAATATAAGCAAGGGACACAGGCTGGAATGGTTAGCTGACGGTTGGCCGGGTGCTGTAACTCTTTCCTTAGAGCCCTTTTGAACAAGGCTATCGCGTGTGAGTATCAATATGAAAGGCACTCTTTTCCTCAAATCGATTAGTAAGCACAGCCGCGATTGGTCGCGCGAAGGGTCTATGGGCAAGCCGTCATCCTCACAGTTTGACCTCTCTGCTAATGAGGGCGGAGGTGGCAATGGCCTTGGCCGTAGCGAGGCTGACAACGCAGTGCCTACTAATCAGCGCACTGGCAGCGGCGATGCTAGTCAGCGCTTTGTCGACGGGGCTAGTTTGAACGCTGAGCGGTCGCTGCCCCGATCTAGCTTGGATCGCAAGCTCATTCGGGTTCAGCGCGATGTTTTAAAGATGGGCGCGCTGGTGGAAAATTCTTGCGTGCTTGCTAAGGAAGCGCTGTGCGATCGCAATCTGGATGCCGCTGAGCGAATCCCTTTGCAAGACAAAGAAATCGATGCTCTCTACCGCCAGATTGAAGTCGATTGCACGGTGCTGCTGAGTCTGGAAGCACCGGTGACTCAGGATTTACGGTTGGTCAGCGCCTTTATGCAAGTGGTGCGCGATCTAGAGCGCATTGGCGACTACAACAAGAGCATTGGCCGCTCGGCGATTAAGCTATTTCCCTACCCGGTTCATGAGTGCATAGGAGAGATGGAAACGATGCTGGACCGCTGTCGCTCGATGGTGGCGCTGTGCTTGCGATCGCTCTCCGACCTCGACCCCGACGCTGGCGCAGAGCTAAAGCAAAAAGATGACATCGTCGATAAGGACTACCACCGGCTCTACGAGCAGCTGATCAACACCCCGGCTGTGACGGGTTCTGTAGAGCCCATCGTTTTGATGGTGCTGGTGATTCGCGCGTTGGAGCGGATTGCTGACCATGCGACAAATGTGGGTAAGCGAGTAACCTATATTGTGACGGGCGAGCGTTCTTGATGGGAGAGCGCTTTTGAGTCGGGGCTTGCAAGTGGCTAGCTAGCGGTTTGACCTCGGTAAGCCATGCCCATTTAATTAAAATATTTGACATCCCTCTACCTATTAAGGAAACATATGAGGGTTGTAAGCTGAGCATGTCTGATGTAGGTTCGTCGGGACTGTGGCGTCTCACTTCAATGCTTCATAGCTCTCTTCAGAACCCTACGGACTCAATTCAAGGATTCATCGCTACATGGAATTTTCGATCGCGTCACTGCTAGCAAACTTTTCGAACGACAAACTGGTCACCGTTAAAACATTAGAGAAAAAGCTGAACTGTTCGGGAGAAACTGCGTCCAAGGAGCTGCAGATTGCGTTGGATGCGCTAGAGCGCACAAACGTGCTTGAAAAGTCGCGTGGAAAATACCGCAAAGTAGAAGATGAAGATGTCATTGAAGGCAAGCTGAGATGCTCTAGCAAGGGCTTTTGCTTTGCGATTCAAGATGAAGAGGGTGCCGATGACATCTATGTGCGTGAAAGTCAGCTAAATTCGGCTTGGAATGGCGATCGCGTACTGGTGCAGGTGACCAAAGACGGCAGCCGCCGCCGCAGCCCAGAAGGGGAAGTCAAGCTGATATTGGAGCGGGCAAATGCCTCTGTGCTGGCCAAAGTAAAAGCCGACGAGCCAGAAGAAGATTCAGAAGAAACCCAGTTCAAGGCCGTTCCGCTAGATGATCGGCTGCTGTTTGAGCTAGATATTACTGAGAGCGAAGAAGACCTTTCAGATTCAATAGACCATCTGATTCACGTTGAAATCACCCGCTATCCGATTGCTCAGTATCCGCCGCAGGGCAGGGTTTCTCGCGTCTTAGGCAGTGACGCAGAAGACGCTGCTGATATCGATATCGTTTACTGCAAGCACGATTTACCTCGAATCTTTTCGGAAGAAGTGTTTATCGCCGCTCGCGGCTTGCCCAATCGGGTTCGCAAGGCAGACATGAAGGGCCGTGTGGACCTGCGTGAGCAGTCTACGCTGACTATTGATGGCCCCAATGCCAAGGTGATAGACGACGCTCTCAGCTTAGAAATTACCGATGACGGCTACCGTCGCTTGGGGGTTCACATTTCTGACGTTGCTCACTACGTGCAGCCCAACGATGTGATTGACCGCGAAGCGAGGCGACGGGGTACGGCGGTGTATCTAGGTGATGAGGTGGTGCCGATGCTGCCGCCGCCTATCCCAAACGCCCTCTGCGCGTTAATACCGGGCAAAGATCGCCTGGGCATATCGGTGCTGATTACGCTGGATGACGATGGTCAGGTGCTGGAGTACGAAATTCAGCCGAGTGTGATTCAGGTCGAGCATCAGCTGAGCTATGAGCAGGCTCAGGCCATTTTGGTGCGTGAAGATGAGGACGAGCTGGAGAGGCTGGGGTTTGATGGGGACGACCTAGAAGAATTTGAGCCGGTCATGGATATGATCGATAGCTTATTTCAGCTCTCTCAAGAGGTGAAGCAGCGGCGGCATGAGCGGGGATCTTTTGAGCTGAATCTGCCGGACCATGTATTTCCCCCAGAGGCTGAAGAACTCGCTGAGTATCTCTCTCCCAAGTTTCAGTACGACGACGAAGGGGCGCTGGGCGCGATGGTAGTTTCTTCGCAGCTGCCTGCTCGGATTATTGTCACCGAATTTATGCTGCTGGCCAATCAGCTGGTGGCAAAGCATATTCAGGAGCTGGGTATTCCGGGGCTGTATCGCATTCACCGCACGCCCGACCCGACCGATGTGCAGGAGCTTGTGAAGCTAGCGAACAATATGGAACTCAACCTCCAGCTAGAAAATCCGGAGGAGGTTCACTCGCGTGACTATCGCAACTTTACCGAGCAGTTTGCAGAATCTAAGGCAGAGAAGGTGCTGACGTATTTGCTGCTGGCCACGCTCAAGCCAGCGCTGTACAGCGCGCAGCCAGGGCCTCACTTTGGCCTAGCGCTCGAAGATGCCTACACCCACTTTTCTTCACCGGGGCGGCGCTACCCCGATTTGCTGGTGCACCGGTTGCTACATGCGGTGTTTCAGCATGGGCGCGATCGCCGCTCCACCCGGTCTAAAGATCGGGTCAATCTGCGGCACAGTTCTTGCCATGGCAAGATCAACTGGAGTGTTTTGCCACCTGCCGTTCAGCAGGATGTGGAGGAGCAGCTCTCTCGGGCGGCCATTAAGCTGACTGAGCGGGAGCGCATTGCTCAGGATGCGGAGTCGGATTTAGAAGGGCTGAAGAAGGCGGCCTTCATGCAGGCGCATACGGGTGAAGTGTTTCACGGCCTAATTACCGGTGTGCAGTCTTATGGGTTCTTTGTTGAGCTAGAGGAGCTCTTGGTGGAGGGGCTAGTACATGTCAGCTCGCTGAAAGATGACTGGTACGAATATCGCTCTCGTCAGCAGAAGCTGGTTGGCCGCAAAAATCGTCAGCAGTATCGTCTGGGTGATCGCGTTGAAGTGCAGGTGAAGAGCGTGGACTATTACCGCCAGCAAATCGACCTTGTGGCGGTTGGCGGTGGCAGCGAAGCGACCGATGATGACAATGGCACCGATAGTGCAGGTGAAGAAGAATAGCTGACGTGACTCAAAATAATATTTCTGCCTCTGCCTCTGCGCTGCAAGCGGCAGCTCAAACGGTTCCTCAAGCTGCAGATGCTGCTGAGCCACCCTCAAAGCTGCCGATCATCCTTGGCATTAGCGGCGCTTCCGGCATGGTTTATGCGGTACGCGCCTTGAAGCATTTGCTGAGTGCTCACTACACCGTAGAACTAGTAGCTTCGCGTGCTTCTCAGCAGGTGTGGCAGCAGGAGCACGGTACGCCTATGCCAACGAATCTTCAGCAGCAGGCGGTTTGGTGGCGTCAGCAGGCGGGTGTGCCAGATGGGGGAAGCCTGCGCTGTCATGCTTGGGGCAATGTGGGGGCGAGTATTGCCAGCGGATCTTACCGGACGCTGGGTATGGTGGTGCTGCCCTGTAGCATGAGCACGGTTGGGAAGTTGGCGGCTGGCTTGAGTTCTGACTTGCTAGAGCGGGCTGCAGATGTGCAGATTAAGGAGGGGCGATCGCTAATCCTAGTACCTCGTGAAACGCCGCTAAGCCTCATTCACCTGCGCAATCTAACCACCTTGGCAGAAGCAGGGGTGCGCATTGTCCCGGCCATTCCTGCCTGGTATCACAACCCCCAAACCATTGATGACCTTGTCGACTTCGTTGTCGCTAGGGCGCTAGATCAGCTTAGGATAGACTGTGTACCCTTGCGGCGATGGGAGGGAACATAGGCTGCAAACAAGACTGCAAACAGCGTATATTCCCGAAAAAAGCCAGAAGAAGTTACTAAGAAGGTACTGATCTATGCCCAGATTGATAATCCTGCTGCTAACTCTCGTTGCCTTGGCCGTTTTAGCACTGCAAAATCTGTCGACTACGGTGTCTCTGGTGGTGCTGAGCGGCACGCTGCCCGAATTGCCGCTGGGCATATTGCTAGTTTGCGCGGTGGGGATTGGGGCTTTTCTGACGCTTATTTTGTATGGCTTAGTCAGCCTTCGTCGCCCGCCTGAGAGCAAGTATCGCCCCATGGGCCGACGGGTGCCCTATCCAAATAGCCCAGGTAGCAGCACGCTACCGCCCTCTGGCCCGCCTTACAAACCAGAAGACAGCACAGTATCTGGCAGTGGCTATGGCAGCACGTCTTCTGCTTTTGTGAGCGAACCTGCGACGACAGTAGACCCCGCACCCGCGTCACCGCCACCGCAGGACACGCCTATCCAGGATAGGTATGCTCAAGACAGCTATTCAGATAGCTATGCCCAAGATAGCTATGCCCAAGATAGCTATGCCCAAGATAGCTATGCCCAAGATAGCTATGCTGCTCAAGATACCTATTCTCAAGCACCTCCGTCTCAAGATACCTATCGATCTCAAGACACTTATCAACGAGACACTTACGGGGCTGTCGCTGAAGGTCCGGCCCCGAATTACGGGGGAGTGCCGAGAAGTAATATCAGTCAGGGTATTGGGGTTAGTGGTCAGTCAAAGAGCGATCGCACGGGTTTCCCAAAGCAGCCACTTGCTGGCCTAAAGTCGGTATTTGGTAAAAAAAAAGATCGTAACGGTGACGAGCCCGCAGTCGCCGACCGACCTGTTGGTGACGACTGGGGCGAACTTAGAACCACAGCGCAGAGAAACAGCTGGGAAGTGATCGAAGGTGAACGGTCAAACTTCGAAGCGGGGGCTAGGGAATTACTAAAATTTGGCCGTGATGTGGGTACGCATGCTGGGCGCCTGGCTGAAGACATTGCCACCGGCTGGAATAATCGTGACAATGCGCCCCCAGGAGCGCCCCCCGAAGAGATAGCCGGGAGAGCGTATCCAGCGGAAGGTTACGACGCCTACTACGCAGACGACAGCGACTACACAGGAGACCGGTCAGAAGGATATGAGCAGGCACCCGGCGCTAGAAAGCGAACTTATGGGGAGAGCCTGTATGACGATCCTGATGCTCGTGGCACAGGCGAAGAGGGGGATTATCCTGCTTACGAAGATGCAGACGGGCGTGATGAAATAGGACCTGATGGAGTTTATGAAGCCGACTTTAGAGTGCTTGAGCCACCTTCTAAGCCATTGAGTGATGAAGACCAGGATTATGCCTGATAACGGCTCTGGGATAGGACGTGAAGTTCTAGCAGTCTACGCGGATGGTTCTCAAGGTCGTTTTCAAAGGCGGTTTCTATATTGGTAACCGATGAGCGCGCGTTGCAATTCATCGTTATCCTGGGGTAGTTACGTTTCTTGTTCTGGCTTGCTCGTTCTAGACTTTGGTGTCTTGGCGCTTTCCTACTGCTGATATTTTGCCTGCCGGTATTCCGCTACGATGGCCACGCCAGCTGCTCAACACAACCGTAAAAGCTATATCGCTGGCAGTTGCAGACTAGAGGTGACTGCGACTCATTCTGCACTGTCGCAGTGGTCTGCAAGGACAATTATTCAGTCGCTGTCTTTTGAGCTGTGGTTAGCCGATGTGCCAGACGGGCAGATTCCTGACGCTGCTACCCTGGCAGACACTCGTCAATTACAGCTCATTGCGACGGGCGATCGCACCCAACTGCAGTCTTTGGCCCGCTACATTCAGCAAAAGACTCAGCGCGTGCTGGCTGTTGCCGCTTTACAGGCCCCGCGTAACCCTACGCCTGCCAACCCTTCTGCTACCGAGGGCGCGCCGCCACAGTGCCTACAGCTACAGCAGACCCTCACCTACCTGCAGCTGTGCGACTTGGCGAGCGTGTTGGGGCAATACGAACAAAGTGCCCAGTCCTTGTTAGGGTCGCTTGCGCTACCTGCTGCGGCTGCTGAGCAGAGGGGTGATAACGTTGTTCCACTCCGTAGGGCTGGCTCAACGATTCGTCCGGTTTCTCAGCGGTCGGTAGCGGCAGCACGGCGCAAAAATCGCCGGGCTCTGTGGGCTAGCTCTGCGGCGGCAGCGCTCTTTGCTGTGGGCCTCACTACCAGTCTGTGGTCGAGAGATCCTGAGCTGCAGCAGACTGCCGTAGAGCCTGCCGCCCCCGAAGCTGCTAAGGAGCCTTTTCCGCTGGAGGCGACTCCGGAAGCGCTGGAGAAAATTACGCCTGCTGAATCGGATAGTGCTGCGCCTGAAACGGCGGGTACTGACGGCAACGTGGCAACGACAGCACCCGCTCCGACCGCAGAGCGCACTCCTGCTGATGGAAGTGCGAACGCTGATAGCGCCAACGTGCCTACCGCAGAGAATGAACGGCCCAGTAGTGGTACGCTGCCATCGTCTTCTGGGCGTGTGGGCAATGGAGGTTCCACGTCTGCCGCGCCATCTGATGAGCGTGTGGACAGGGGTGCGATCGCAAACACTGACAGCGAAGCGAACTTCCCAGCCGCTGCTGACGGTGAAGCGGACCCTACAGATACGACCATTTTAGAGACTCAGCCCGCTGCACCCGCAAGCCCTTCAGGCATTACACCAGCGGCTGAACCTGCGCCAGAACCTGCGCCAGAACCTGCGCCAGAAGCGAGTGATGATGCGTTCGATGCAGGTGCTGCGCCTGCCGATGCGATCGCCCGTTCGGCACCTCCCAGCTCAGCTGCTCGGCGTTCAGAGCAATTTTCAACTTCTCCGTCTATTTCGCGCGCACCCACGACAACCGCCTCTCAGGAGAGTGCTACACCAGAGAGTGTCGCGCCGTTAGCTGCACCACCTGCTGCGCCCGAGCTATCGAGCACCGTTGAGCAAGTAAGGGCGTATTTTCAGCAACGTTGGCAAGCCAATGACCAAAGACGCGACGAAGGCCCGTTGCAGTATCGTCTGCAGCTGTCTTCGACGGGAGAGGTGGTGAGCTTTGCCGCGCTTAATGAGGCTTCTCAACAAAGTCGCGATCGCATTTTGCCAACCGACAATCCGCCGACTTTTGCCACCACTGTTCAACCGGATGAGGGCGCAGAAGAGTCTGCTGAAAATGCGACCTCAGACGCCCAAAGTCTCGCGCTGCAGATAACCTTGAACCCAGATGGTGTAGTGCTGGTTTCTCCGCTCTAATGCGCCTTCTGGAGCGGCTAATGCTAAGACTGCTTTTGCTTTTTCTGTCTTCGCTGGACGGTAATGGTTGCCTTGTCGACCGGAAAGCCGACGAGTGGAATGACCTGATGCTTGCGATCGCGCTCTAGCTGTCGCAGCTCCGTGTAGTCCACCCAATGAATACAATCTACCGGGCAGGTATCGATAGCTTCCTGTATCAGCGCTTCAGAATCGCCGTCCTGACGGATGACCCTTGCCCTGCCATACTCTGGCTCAATGTAAAACGTGTTACGGGCAACATGGGCGCAATGGGTACAGCCAATGCAGGTTGGCTCGTCTACATAGACACCGTTTTGGCGGAAAGCACCCCCCAGCTCAGGCTCTAAACCTGTACGTTGCTGCGCCGAACGAAGCTGTCCGCCTAGTTCAGGCTCTAAGCCTGAGCGATTGGGTGTGGGTTGTCCGAAGTCTGTCCTATCTGTCATTCGGTTTCCTATTGACAGTAGTAAGCGCAGTATTGAGGGGCAGCAAGCGTAACCTGCTCAGTGCGCGGCGCACGGTAACGCTTCTGCCTATGTGAATTTTCTATGCGCCCCACCGCTGAAGCACTAAGCGGATAGAACCGTCTTGGTTGTCCACCTTTTCAGCGACCTGGAAGCCTTGGCTTGCAGACTCGTTTACAACGGTGTGATAAGCGTACCGCTGAGTAATCCGGTTCAGAAAACCCTCTACAGAGAGTGGCTGCTGCCAGTACTGCAAATCGGCAACGAGTTCGTAGTCGCCGGTTTCGGCGTTGTGCTTGAAGCCCACATCGTAGCCATTCTCTTGCTCAATGACGATTTCAGCCGTTTGAGTGTCGCCCTGGTAGCCGCGCACTGCTTTGGGTCCTGCCTGCCAAGAAATGCCAGCGTCATCAAGTGCTAGCTGCAAAAAAGGAAGATTGCGGAGCTTGGTTTTGATTTGGCTAAAGTGAGACATGCTAAGAAACCGGCTAAATGTGCAGTTAAAAAGGTGAAATGAAAGTGGAGCGATTGGCCCGAGACAAACTAGGCTACGAAGACTTGACCTAGCCTCTACATGGCAGGTGACAGCGAATGGCTACCAGCGACTTGTGGTGGTGTCGGTAGAGACATGAGAGCGAGCGCTGCTTGTAACCTGTACTGGCTGGGCGTAGTACTCAGAAGTGGTCTTTTGAGCGGTTACTTCGCCGAGCTGAGCTTCAATGGCTGCGGTCACCTCAGCGCAGGAGGCACCGACAATCCCTGTGACCATCTCCTTCACTCTGCCATCGGGATAAATCACAAACTCAAGTGTTTCCATAGACAAAAGGATCTCCTCCGAGGGCCGGATCAGGCGGGGTCAAAAATCGAGCTGCGTTGGTTGTTATCGTAGTCAATCTCACTAAAATAAACTAGTTACATCGCAGCAAAACTTAATAGTTTTTAGTAACTGGTGAGAGTGCTTGCGTCATACTACTATACGTCTCTCTTAACCTTTTTTGAACACACTTGTGGGGCAGGCACGGCGTATCCTTCGTAAGATATTGCTTGTCCTCCTTCTTTTGATATAGGCCATGGCAGCACCCTTCTTTGACTTCGAACAAGATTTTGTAGGGTCCTTGCGCTGCATTCCAATGGTGGTGCGCCACCACTTAGATACCTGTGGGGTCAAGCTGAAGCTCGATCATTGGAATCACTTCAGTCAGGCGGAGCGGCAGGCGCTGGTAGATTGGCCATGCGAGACGCCCGCACAAGCCATGCAATACAAAACGCAGCTGCAGGCGCTGATTGTTCAGCAGACGGGCACACCAGCCAAGACGTTAGCTGTTGCCGACCAGCCGCCTTGGAAGAACCTTCAGGCAATTCCCGATGCTGTTTTAGCCAAGTTTGCTGAGCAGCAGGTGCCCCTGACGCTACAACAGTGGGCAGACCTTGGAGAGCTACAGCGGTTTGCGCTGATTAAGCTCAGCCGTCCTAGTCACGAAAATCGAAATTTTATGCCTGCGGCTAAAGAGTTTGGCCTGTTGCCAACGGCTGAAAGAAACAGCTGAAAAATACAGCTGTGACGGCTCATCTGGCATGGCCGATGTAGCGATAGGTTCCGGGTTCCTCGGTATACTGCTCTAAGCAATCCTCTGAGCGACCGGCCATCTGGGCAAACAGTCCTGATTGCAAACGCTCAGCCACCGACCTACTGAATCAATGAACGGCTCGAATTCTAAACCGCCTCAATTTAGTCAATCTCGACCTGGTAAGCGCCGAAGACCTGTAAAACAGCCAAACATAAGGCAGTCTAATCCTTGGCTGATGATGGTTGTGCTGTTTGTGATTCATCTGCTGATGGGGCTACTGCTGTCGGCACCACAGCCGCCTTACTGGGTTTGGATTGCGGCGTTGGTGGCTGTCCCAATGCTGGTATTTGGGTTCAATCGTCCTATTCGCGCGGGCGGTAAGTTTGACCCCGGTGGATTGATGGCTTACATAGGCGGGTTGCTGATGGTCGTCGCGCTGGCGATCGCTGCAAACTACATTGGCAGCGAGCAGAGTTTTGAGTCGGTTCGATTCTTTACGGCGATATTTGGTCTGGCGGTGTTGACGCTGATGGTGGTGTTTTTGACGGCGGCAGCAGCAATCGTAGGTGCCCAGGTTGGCGCGCAGCTAACGTCCAAATCCAGCTACCAGAAGAGCATGATGATGGTGCTGAGTATTTGCTTCTTGGGGCTTTGTTTTGGTGGATTGGGTGGATTGGCACTGATCGCGCTGACGACGCCTTAAAGCATTTTTAAGCCAGAGCATTTTTAAGCCAGAGCATTTTTAAGCCAGAGCATTTGCAAGACAGCTGTTGTATGTGTGCCGTTGTTGTATGTATGCCATTGATTTTGGGACCAGTAATACGGTGGTTGCCCGGTGGAATGAGACAACTCAGATGGCTGAGACGCTGTCACTACCGGAGATCGCTTGGCAATTGAAGGGCAATCCACCGCTAGTGCCTAGCCTGCTGTACGTAGAGAAAGCGGGCAGTGGGTCAGCGGGTGGACCAACGCTGGCGGCAACGACTATTGCCGGGCAGGCCGTTCGCGATCGCGGCTTAGATTTGGCCAGTGACCCTCGCTTCTTCCGCAATTTCAAACGCGGTATCGGCACGTCTGTGCAGGGCTTTATGCCTGAGCTAGACGGTCATATGATTTCGTTTGAGCAGATTGGCGGTTGGTTTTTACAGCAGGTGGTGGGTCAGCTCAAAGCCCAGGACCCAGCACTCGATTCACTGGTTTTGACGGTTCCAGTCGATAGCTTCGAGGCGTACCGGCTGTGGCTGGGGAAGGTGTGTCGGACCCTAGATATTCAGCAAGTTAGATTGCTGGATGAGCCAACGGCGGCGGCTCTGGGCTATCAGCTGAGCCCGGCCCATCGTACGCTGTTGGTGGTCGATTTTGGCGGTGGGACGCTGGATTTTTCGCTGGTGCAGCCTACGTTTTCGGCAGAAAAGCCGCCGGGTTTTTTGCTGCAGTGGGGCAAAAAGTCACGGGCGCGTCAGTCGGTTGCCAAGCGATCACCCAAAACGGTTCGCGTGTTGGCCAAAGCAGGCGAAAACCTGGGCGGGGCAGATATTGATCGCTGGCTGGCTGATCACTTTGCCCAGACCCAGTCTTTACCCATTAACTCACTGACCCTCAGACTGGTTGAGAAACTGAAGATTGGACTCTCTGCTGCGGCAACGGCCAGTGAAGCCTACTTTGATGAGGAGACGCTAGATACTTACGATTTATCTTTAGATCGTGAGCAGTTTGAGCAAATCCTGACGGATCAGGGATTTTTTGCTCGCTTAGACAATCGTTTAGACCAGGTGATGCAGCAGGCACAGCGCCAAAATATTTCGGCAGCGGATGTTGATGCGGTGCTGCTGGTGGGGGGAAGTGCTCAAATTCCTGCGGTACAAACCTGGATCGCTCGCCATTTTGACCCGAGTAAAATTAAGAGCGATCGCCCTTTTGAAGCCGTCGCTCAAGGCGCGCTACAGCTGCAGAAAACTCAGCTACAGGACTTTCTGTACCATAGCTACGGCATTCGCTACTGGGACCGGCGAAACAATGCCCACAGCTGGCATCCTATTATTCAGCGGGGCCAGCCCTACCCAACGACTGATCCTGTTGAGTTTTTCCTGGGGGCTTCGAGTGAAAACCAGCCCAGTATTGAGCTAATCGTGGGTGAGCTGGGCGATCGCACCGCTGGCAGCATGGAGGTTTACTTCGAAGGCGACCAGCTAGTGACCCGCCGGGCGAATGACGACGCCACGGCTGCACAAGTGGTGCAAGCTCTGAACGATCGAGCGGGCGCGCGGACCATTGCAAAGCTATCGCCGCCTGGTTTTCCGGGCAGCGATCGCATTCGTATTCTGTTCAGCATCGACGCTGACCGCTTTTTGCGGATGACCGTAGAAGATCTTTTAACCTCAGAGACGCTATTGAACAATCAAGCTGTTGTCCAGCTGTCCTAACGCGCTCAAGAAGATCTGTTGGGGAAGGATTCTAGAAAGTGTCTGTCTGAACCTTCTTGGGCCTTTCTGTGAACGTTCTTGCGGTTATTCGCCGCGCTCCTCAAAGAAAGACTCATTGTCTTCCTCGATGATTTCTGGCGCGTTCAATCCGTCGAGTGCTTCTTGGCTGGCGCGGGCTGAGTCAGATTCTAGCCGGAGGATGATGAAGGCCTGAGTGGCAATCAGGACCACTAGAAACAAGATGCCAGAGACCAGAAAGCTGAGCTTGCGAGAAGGAATGCTCTGCCCAAGGGCGAAGAGTGCGATCGCAAAGACTGCCGACACGAAAATCTTGGAGACCAGCAGCATAGAAAATGCCGACCAGCACAGCGCAACCAAAATAGACGTGAAATAAAGGAACAGCAGTAGCAGGTGCATACGCTTGGCGTATAGCGCTTTCATCGCCCTTCTGGAGCGAGCAAAGGGCAACACCATGGGGTTGCTCAGGGCGCTTAGCGTATCGACAAATAGCCACAGCGCCGAGGGCAGCACGCAGGCTACAAAGACAAACCACAGGGGTGGCTTAACCATGGATATGTCGACTGTGCTGGTGGTTGTGATGGCATTGACCGCGCCGCTCAAAATTACGCCGAGCAGGGCTGACAATAGCAGTACAACAACATCGACACTGATAGACTGTCCAACAACCGCGCCTCTGGGAGTCTTTGAAGAGGTTGGAGACGTTGGAGACGTCGGCGGATGCATCGTGTTGATGGGCTTGGGTGCAGGAATATCTACTGTGTGTGGAGCTCTGTATGGCATGCCTTAGGCACCTAATTTTGTAACGTTGAATACGGTAGTAAAAAACATAGTGTGGGCGATTAAGCGTGGTCGATATTGACGGAAAGCTTCAATGAATTTTCGAATTTTCTCGTTCGATATCGCCGTTGACTAATCGCGCTGGAATCGCACTGGTAGATGCACGGGTAAAGCGGATAGCTCAGGAGAATGATTCCGGGCGATCGCACAGATAATCGCACAGATGTTGGCGCTGTCTATCGATTTCTTGATGATTTGCCGTACGGAAAAGCACGTAAATATCAATAAAAATACGTAGAACATCTATGAAAAACTTAGGCAAACATGCCTACGTCCTCTATTACAAATAACAGTCAGCCGTCACATTCATCAGGATAGAACGTCAGTTTCACAAAGAATATACGGTTCCTATGAAAAAACACGGTCATCTTTGTCTTTGTCTAATATCTTGGGTTCCCGCAGGCGATTACCATAGCGTATTTACACGGAACCGTTAATCAGAACCTGCCCCCTGAAAAGACCATTGCGGGATACCATAAGCGGGGGAAATGCTACCCTGTTTCACTTGTCACCCTGTTTCGCTTTGGAGTGTTGTCCCTGTGAGCCTAACTTATGTGCCCGCTGCTGATTCTGAGTCGACTGCTAGCAGCGAACCGGTCAATCCACCTGCAGATTTGCCCAGAGGTGCAGCAGAGCAAGCTGAGATGTCTCAGGGATGGACGATTGAGAATAGTGAGGATCTCTATCGAATCGAAGGCTGGGGAGCGCCATACTTTTCTATTAATGCCGCGGGAAATATTACGGTTTCACCTCAGGGCGATCGCGGTGGCTCGCTAGATCTTAAGAAGCTGGTCGATGGTTTAAAGCTGCGGGACTTTCAGCTGCCGTTGCTAATTCGCTTTTCGGAGATTTTGGCGGACCGGCTAGAGCGGATCAATGCTTGCTTTGCCAAGGCGATCGCACGCTATGGCTACGAAGGCGTTTACCAGGGCGTTTTCCCGGTGAAGTGCAACCAGCAGCGCCACATCGTCGAAGATTTGGTGCGCTTCGGCAAAGCCTATCAGTTTGGCCTAGAGGCAGGGACTAAGCCCGAATTGATGATTGCGCTTGCCAGCTTGAATACGCCTGGTGCGCTGATTATTTGCAATGGGTACAAAGACGAGTCTTATCTTGAAACTGCCATGCTGGGGCAGCGGCTAGGTCAGAAGCCAATCATCGTGCTAGAGCAGGTGGAAGAAGTAGAGGTGGCGATCACCACGGCAAAGCGACTCGGCATTCGTCCCAACCTAGGCGTGCGGGCCAAGCTGGCAGCCAAAGGATCTGGTCGCTGGGGAATTAGCGCCGGGGACAGAGCTAAGTTTGGGCTGACCATTCCTGAAATGATCACTGTGGTCGAGAAGCTGAAGGCTGCAGATATGTTGGATAGCCTGCAGCTGCTGCATTTTCATATTGGTTCACAGGTTTCGGCGATTAGCGTCATCAAGGAAGCAATGCGCGAAGCCTGTCAAATTTACGTGGAGCTGGTGAGCCTGGGCGCGCCCATGGGCTATCTCGATGTGGGTGGTGGCCTCGGTATAGACTACGACGGCTCGAAGACTAGCTCTCAGGGCTCGAAAAATTACAGCATTCAGAACTACGCTAACGACGTCGTCGCCCATATCAAAGATGCCTGCGTTGCTAGAGATGTGCCCATGCCGACGCTGGTGAGTGAAAGTGGGCGGGCGATCGCATCCCACCAGTCTGTTCTCATTTTTGATGTGTTGGGCACCAGTGAAGCCATTCCCGAAGATCCGGCCCCCTATCAGGACGGTGAGCACAAGCTGATCCGAGAGCTGTGGGACATTTACACCTCGGTCAACGCCGAAAATTATCAAGAAGCCTTTACCGATGCGGTTCAGTTTAAAAAAGAAGCTGCTAGCCTGTTTAATCTCAACTATCTCAGCCTGACTGAGCGGGCCAGAGTAGAGCGGCTGTATTGGGGCTGTTGCAAAAAAATTGTCTGCTTGCTGCAGCTGCAAGACTATGTCCCTGAAGAGATTGAGCAGCTAGAAAAAAGTATGGCGTCTATCTACTATCTCAATCTCTCTCTTTTTCAGGCGGCCCTCGACAGCTGGGCGATTGGTCAACTCTTCCCGATTATGCCGATTCATCGGCTCAACGAAGCGCCCACCGCGCGGGCGACCTTGGCCGACCTCACCTGCGATAGCGATGGCAAAATCAGTCGTTTCATTGGGGCTAAAGGGGCGAAAGACGTGCTGGAACTGCACCCGCTAAAGGCCGACGAACCCTACTATCTCGCCATGTTTTTAGTCGGGTCCTATCAGGAGACACTGGGCAACCTGCACAATCTGTTTGGCAATATCAATACTGTGCATGTTCATCTCGCGCCTAAAGCAAAGGCTCAGCAGGGCTACACCATTGAGCATGTTGTCCGCGGCAGCACCACTGATGAAGTGCTCCAGCAGGTGCAATACAGCCCTAAAGACATGATCGAACAGATTCGTCGCCGCTCTGAGCAGGCCCTCCAAACAGGGCAAATCACCATCGAAGAAGCCCGAAAGCTCATGGGTAACTACAAAGCAGGCATGGATCGCTACACCTACCTCACTGAGTCGTAAAGGTCTTTGCGACAGCAAAACAAATCAGGCGCGATGTTGCTGGCGGGTCAACTGCAAAAAACGCCAGACAAAAATGGTGCCTGCAACGGCGATGCCTGTGTATTGACCAATCCACAGCCCGACGACGCCCCAGCCTACGAAAAAGCAAAGCCAGTAGCTGAGCGTGAGCCCAATGCCCCAATAGGCGATCGCACTCAGCACCATGGGCACTCCCGTATCTTGCAGACCATACAGCGCGCTCATCGTCACCCGCTGCACACCGTCCATAATTTGAACTGCAACAGCCACAAGTAGGAGATTCATCGCTAGGTTGACAACCGTTGTATTTTCGGGCGCTCGCGTATCTAGAAATAGGCCAATTGTATGGAAGCGAAAGAGATAGAGCGCAATCGAACTGATGGACAGAAACCCTACCGTGCAAGCGATGGCTACTAACCCCGCCCGACGCATGCCACGCCTATCGCCCTTGCCAAACCAGAACCCAACCCTCGCCACTGCCGCCTGCGACATCCCTAGCGGCACCATAAAAATGAGCGCTATCGTTTGAAATGCAATCTGATGGGCTGCTAGGACGTCTGTACCTAAGCTGCCCGCCGCGTAAGACACCGCTGAAAATAGCCCTAACTCCAATAAAAAGGTGATAGCGATAGGTGCGCCTACCCGCGAAAGCTGGCGCAGTATTGCCAAATTGGGATACTTCCAGCCTCGCCAAAAGCGATATTGCTGTAGCTGAGGGTGGCGCAAAATGTAGACCATAAATAGCCCAAACATCAGCCACAGGCTGAGCCCGCTGCCGATGCCTAGCCCCACGAGTGCTAGGCGAGGAAACCCGAGCGTGCCAAATCCCAGCACGTAGTTGCAGGCAACATTGAAGACTGTTCCAATCATCACGATCACCGTGACCACGTTGGCTAGGGAAAAGGCTGATGTGTAGCCTCTGAGCATGGCAAAGCCTAGCGCCGGTAGCACGCCAAACGCGATCGCAGTGAAATATTGCTGTGCGAGCACCGTCACGGCCTCGGACTGCTGAAGTAGCCGAAGCACGGGGCTCATGTTCAACAGCAGTAGGGTAAACGGCACGGATATAAGCAGACACATCCACAGCCCTTGCCGCGCTAGCCCGGTCAGGCGACTTTTGTTTTTGCCCGCGTTATCTGCGGCGCTGTCTTCCGAATTTTTTCTTTCAGTATGATCTGTCGCGCCGATGGCTTCTGCCGCGAGTACACCAACAGATACTACAAACCCGGTGACCACCGTGAGTGCCATCTGAAAAGTAGAGGCAGCTAAGCCGCCTGCTGCCAGCTGCGCCGTCCCCAGGTGACCCATCATAATGGTGTCTACGAAGCTAACGGCGAACTGAGCTATCTGAGCGGAAGCGAGCGGAATGGCAAGCCTTAAAAAAGACCGCCCTTCCGACAGCGCGCCAGATTTCACAGCGTAATTTACTGCCCTGGCAGGCAGCATTCTCAATCTCATGTTGTTGCCCTGATGTGTAAGCTTAGCTTTTTGCCACCGCGCCGCTTCTGCGAGGGTCGCCTGCGCCTTCGATTTCTCTATGTGCACCGGCTGTCTGTCCGGTGATTGGGTCTGATGACGAGGTGCGATCGCTCAGCCCAACCGCGTGCACCCCGCCGAAAAACATATTCGGCTGCTGCCACTGCACCACCTCATGGGTTCCCAACTCTTCGGCGGCGGCGGGTGCTTCGGTCAGTCCCGGCTCTAGGTGAAGCACGCCATTTTCCCAATGTAGCCTGGCTGCTTCAACCGCCTCAGCCAAAGGCATCTCAAAGTCTAAAACGTTGGAAATGACCTGCAAAATTGCCGTGCGGATCCGATTTGATCCTCCCGATCCTAGCACCAGCTGCGGTTTGCCATGTTTTAGAACCATGGTCGGTGCCATCATCGAAGACAGTCGCTGACCTAGTGGCCACTGATGGAAACCGTGGGGGTTGAGGTCTTCTTCGCCCAGCATGTTGTTCATCATAATTTGCGTGCCGGGAATCACGTAGGAAGCGCCTTCTCCGTTTGATGTCGTGATGCTAGCGGCATTGCCAGATCCGTCTATGACGCTGATGTGAGTCGTGCTGCCCCATCGGTTGGTGCCCTGGCTGGCCATCTCCTGAAGCGGGCGAGCGTATTTGTCGACCAGGTCAGCTGCGATGAATTTGCGGGCAATGTCGGTGTCAGCGCCAGCAGAGAGTGCGCTATCGAGGTGCGATCGCCGGGCGATATTGGTCCAGCGCATGGCCTGTGAGAGTAATGTTAGGTGCGCTTTTGATCCGAAGGTCATTTGGCTTAGGTCTACTCTATCGAGCAGCTCCAGACAAAAGGCAATGAGCGACCCGCCCGCGCTCGGCGGTGGATTGGTGAGTAGCTGGGTGCCACGGTAGCTCACGCTTAGCGGCGCCCGTTCGATTACCCGGTAGTTTTGAAAGTCGGCCATAGTCAGGTAGCCGCCTTTTCCCTGGCAATCGCGCACGATGCTGCTGGCAATCTCTCCTGCATAAAAGGTGTTCAGGCCTTTTGAAAGGTCTGCGGCAGATGGCCCTTGGGTGAGATATTCCAAGGTATTGGCAAAGTCGGGCATGTGCAGGGTGCCGCCTGCCTGCAGCAGCTGGCCGTGGGGGGCATACAGCTGCCGGGAGGCTGAAGAATTTAGCAAGATGGGCTCTAGCAGCTGGTAGCAGTAACCTTGAAACGGGCTAATGATGACGCCTGCTCTGGCATAGGCGATCGCCGGTTCAGCAACCACCGAAAAGGGCAGCTGGCCCAAGGCCCGGTGGACTGCAACCAGGCCAGCCAACATGCCAGGTACGGCCATTGAAGCTAGCCCGATATGAAATTCCTGCACGGAGTCGCCAAAGTCAGCCTCAATGGGAAAGAAGTCTGGGGTGATGTGGCTGGGCCGCTGCGCAGGCGTCTGGGTGAAAAAATCAAAGAGCTTATTTTGTCCGCTGGCGGTGTGGGCCAGCAAAAAGCCACCGCCGCCCAGTGAGGCCAATGTAGGCTCCACGACGCAAGAAGCCAGCGCTGCGGCGACGGCTGCATCGAAAGCGTTGCCACCGGCCTGCAAAATGTCTCGCCCTGCCGCTGCTGTCTGTGCGTGGCCTGCTGCCACAACGCCCTGACGTCCTGCGCCGGTGAGTGCTGCGGTGAGTGCTGCGGTGAGTTCTGCGGTTTCGCCCCTTGGCGGCACTGCATCAGCCATATGAAATCCTTTTTGAGTAGTTCAAATGTATTACTTTTGCTGTAGTTAGCCCATTTTTTGCGGGGAATAAATTAGAGTAAATGATTAGCACAGCAAGGACAGTTCTCCGCAATGGCTATTATCGCGCTCAAGGCCTGGTATCTCAGCAATTACGAACCGATTCGTGACCTAGAGGCGCGATCGCACGATCTTCGCCTAGCCAAAAACAGCCTACTCAAATCTGCTCTCCGGGCCGATTTTTTAGAAGATATTGAGGATGTGAAGCAGGCAGACTGGTTTCAGCGCTACCTAGAAGGCGATTTGGTTGAGTTTTACATTGAGGGGAGCGGGGTCTATGCGATCGCAAATATTGACCTTATCAGTCACGAAATTTATTTCGCCAAGCAAGATTCACTGTCTAACCTGGACCCAACCATCTTTTTGAGCTATCAAACCGAGTACACAGACTCCAGCGATTTGCTGCGTGAGGCGCTGGAGGCCTTTATTTCAAAATTCAACAATAAATCCCGTCTGCCGCTTAAGCTTGTGGAGTCTCACCGGCTCAGTCAGGGCGCGGTCAAGGTCAATAGCAATCTGATGCGGCAAATCAGGCGATCGCTGCTGTACATTGCTGATGGCACCCCCATCCTGGGCATAGAGGGCACCCCACCGCAACTGGTCCCAAGCCCCAAGGTCTGCGTAGAAATGGGCTATGCCCTCCAGTGCAAGCGCCCCGAGCAAATCATTTTGGCCCAGATGGAGCGCTCCGACCTGCCAGGCCAGTTCCCCTTCGACACGCCTACCCGCAACCGGCTGAGCTTCACTAAGAAATCTGAGCTAACTAAGGCGCTCCCGCAGCTTTTGCAAGAGCGCCTACAGCGATTCAACTTGGTGAGCTGATCTATCTAGTGAGATAGAAGCGCCTAGTGAGATAGAAGCGCGACCTACATAAACTTACTGGCCATGCCGAGCATATCGCCCATGTCGATGTCGCCGTCGCCATCCCCATCTAAAAACGCGGTGAGAATGGGGTTATTGCCTGCTGCGCTAATCCCTGCTTTGGCGTTGCCAGAGCTAAGAAACCGCATCACCAAAGGCAGTACCATCGGCAAAATTCCCTGAACCTGATTGGTATTCAAGCTGGTCTTTTGGGTGACGGCTGACACCATGTCGTTTAGCTGGCCAGAGTTAAACAGCTTGGGAATGACTGCGGCCCCATTGGCAGATCCTTCTTCAATGAGGGCTTCAGCTGCAGCTTCGCCATCGGTCTGGCGCTTTTCTTTGAGCGAAGAGCGCACGAAGCCACCGATAACGGACATCGCTTGCTGCATGGTGTCGGCATCTGCATTGTTTTCGTTGGCAATTTGCTTGGCCGAGCCCAAAATTTGGGTGAGCTGGCCTGCGCTAGCCTGGCGACTAGGGTCTGCGACCGCTTTCATGACCTGATCAAAAAGTCCCATAGTGTCGAGTTTCCTTACAGTTTTCTGGTGGCCGATGGCGGCTCAGGGGGTTAACAACGGCAATTATACGGTAATGATTGTCCTAGCTTTAGACAGCGGCAGCTGAAGCCATTATTGATAGGCTATAACTGGAACTTAAGTATTTTTACTTGTTTGGCTATGCGTCTGTGTGGATTAGGCGCTGCCAGACTTCACAGGGCATCTGTCGCTTTTCTCAAGCTTTTCTCAGGCTTTTCTCCAAAATTAAGCAACGCGACTGGGTGGTGTCCTGTGACGTTAGGACACTAGCTGTATATCAATAAAATTTCTTTTAAGGTGGTTTCATGGCTGTTTTCTCTTGGCGACCGGTCCACAGTTTGGTGGCTGTCGGTATGATGCTGTCGGTCTTTGCCTGTGGCGCCGGGCGATCGCAACCGAGGAGTGCTCCTGCCGAACGCTCTTTGGTATCGCTCAATGACGATGGTGGGTCTGTTTGCACGTTGAATGAATCTGTGATTTCTCGCAGCGGCGACTACCGCACAAATGTTGACCTTTCAGCGAGTATTGCGCTGCCTGGTGAGACGGGTGTAGATGTGGTGATGACACCGCAGGGTGCGATCGCTGCTGTAAATACGCCCTCAGGTGCGACGTTGCACTGGGTTGACCCGGCAACCGGGACCATTGAGCAGACTGTCGATGTGCCTGCGGCTATTGCCGATATTGCTTTTGATGGGGAATCGACACTGGCTGTTGCTTCGGGCAACCAGCTACTGCAGCTCGATACGACCAGCGGTGAGGTGCTCAGTCAGAACAGATTGCCAAACATTAGCCGGGTGGCCATAGCACCGGATGGCCATGTTGCTGCGATCGCCAACAAAACGGTTTACCTCTACGACGCTGAGGGCAGTGAAGTTTTTTCAAAGCTGCGAAACTACCGCAGCGTGACCGATGTAGAAGTGCTGAGCTGCGGGGGAGGGCGTCAGTTTGTGTATGTCACCAGCTTCCGCAATGCGACCTTTACCGATATCAACGACCGGACTAATCCAGTCCAAATTTCAAAGCTCGAAGCGCTGGACTTTTCTGGAGAGGTGCAGTGGTCGCTCTTTGGTGACTCGACCGATACGATCAAGCAGAATGTTGCCGATACGCGCCTATATCGCACAACTTTGGGGCGCGATGGGTATCTCTACATACTAGGAGAGAGTGCGGGCACTGCGACGATCTTTCGCTGGCGTGGTCAGCCCATGACAGAGGATGAACAGTTTGGCCGTACGCGACCTTTTCTGACCCGCATTGACGAATACTCCTCACTACACAACAGCGGCGCCGCGCATCTCACCTACTACGCCCGCGTTCATCCTACGGATGGCCAGCTGGTGACTGCGCAAATGAGCTTCCCTCGCCTACCTAATACAAAGGCAAACGTTATGCGGGTTGGTGACATTGCGGGAAATGCCAACGGTACGGTGTATTTTGGGGGAGCTGCTGGGGCGACGATTGCTAACCGGGATGAGCTGACGCTTAATGGTGTGCCCGTGGGTGACTATGAAGGACGCGATCGCGCCTGGATGTCTGTCGCACCGGATTTTGAGACACGAAATTTTTGGACTGTGCTTGCCGATGAAGGCGGTGAGGGAATCGTGCAAGGCGTAGACGCTGGCTATGGATACAGTGCTGCGCTGAGCAATGCGGAAAGTGGCTCAGTGCCGGTGACGACAGGTGACAGCACGGGCAAAGTATTTCTGAGCTTTACTGCTGATTGAGCGGTCGGCGCCGTGTTTCTGCCATGAACCTGCTGCGGTAGTGTGGTAGGCCTAAAGATAGGAGCGTTCAGACGCTGTCTGGGTTAATTCCTAACTCGCGTAGCTTTTCAGCGAGCTTCGTAGAACGCGACTGTTCTGCGAAGAGTGATTGCTCTGCAGCCGTAACGCGCTCTTTTGCTGCCTCTGCTTCTGCTTTCGCTGCCTCCGCTTCTGCCTTGGCTTCTGTTTTCGCTGCCTCTGCTTCTGCCTTGGCTTCTGCTTTCGCTGCCTCTGCTTCTGCCTTAGCTTCTATCTGTGCTGCTTCTGCTTCCGCCTTAGCTGTTGAGGCTTCTATCTGTGCTGCTTCTGCTTCTGCCTTAGCTGTTGAGGCTTCTGTCTGTGCTGCTTCTGCTTCTGTTACGGCCTGTGCTGCTTTGGTCTGCGCCTCTGCTGCTTTGGTCTGCGCCTCTGCTGCTTTGGTCTGCGCCTCAATGGCGGCCTCGTCAGGCGTAGGGACTAGTCCACCGTCCGGTTCAAAAAATCTGAGCTGATCATTGTGAACACCCAGGAAAAGCTGAAGCTGGTCGCTCCATAGGTGTCCTTGTGGAGTCGCTTCGATGGGCTGGTACTGACCTCGGATGAGGGCAAAGCCTTGGAATTCTTGACTGTCTGGATCAAACCAAAAGTACTCAGGGGTGCGAAAGGTCTCTGCATACAGGCGTTTTTTGAGTCCGCGGTCGACACTTGCCGTGGAGTCTGAGAGGAGTTCTACAATGACGTTTGGATACTTGCCCTCTTCCTCCCATACCATCCAGCTTTTGCGAGGATGGGGTTGGGTATCTAGGACGACAAAGAAGTCAGGGCCTCGGAAGTCTTTGTCTTTGCGCTTTTGAGGACTGTAGTAGACCGTTAGGTTCCCAGCTGCGAAGTAGTCACTGCGGTCTTGCCAAATCCAATGAAGGCAGTTGAGGAGCAGCATCATTTGCTGCAGGTGGAGGGTGGTTTCCAAAGGAGGCTCGTCGCTGTAGAGGTCGCTAGGCGGCCAAATAATATCATTTGAGCCTGCGTTTTCTGATTCTGAGCCTACTTTTTCTAGGTCTTCTTTTTCCAGGCCTTCTTTTTTTGGCAGTTCAGTCTGAATGCTATTGACTTGAGTCTCTGCTGCAGAAGGAAATGTTTGAGATTGACCGGTTACAGCGGTTGGCGGCGTCATGGCAGAACCTTTGTTCGCATTAAGGCTTAGTTTACAGTCTAGCGAATAGAATCTGGCAGGTAACAATGGTGTTGATCTCTGCGGCGGGCCGTGAATTGATGTGTATGAAGTGGCCCGTCAAAAATGGCCTGTATGAAATAGCTGGGTTTGGGAGACGCTAGGGTAGAAGAGCCAAAGCGTTTTGTTTTATCCGTTTAGTCTATGCGTCGGCCTGTCGTTTTACTTGCTGCGATCGCACTGCTCCTCAGCTTAGGACTGCTGTTGACGACGGTGAGTTCTCTAGGGCAGTTGTATAGTGCGATCGCTGCTGTCTCTCCTCTGTTAGCACAAGGGGTGATAGGTCTGATCGTGCTGGCGCTGCTGGCTGCGGTGGGCGTGCTGATGTATTACGGCTGGCTATTTTTGCGCCCTCGGCGCAGGCGGCGAGTTGTGCTGCCAGATAGCTTGGAAGAGACGGCTGCAGTGAGCCTACAAGCAGGGCAGCAGCAGATGGCCCAGATCGAAGATGAGATTGCCCGCCAGGCACTGGAAGTGCGGTCTCAGGCGCTGAGCGAGCGACTGGCAAAGCGAACGTTTGAGATTGTTGTTTTTGGACTGGGGTCGGTCGGTAAAACGGCGCTGGTGAATGCCCTGCTAGGTGAAATGACTGCACCTATCGCCGCAACTGTCGGCACTACTGAGTCTGCTGCGCAGTACCGAGTTTTACTTTCTAAAGAAGATTCAGCAACGCAGAGAGAGATTTTGATCACGGATACGCCCGGGCTCCTAGAGGCTGGTGTTTTGGGTGAAGCGAGGGCGCAGGAAGCAAGGGCGCTGGCGGTGAAGGCAGACTTGTTGTTGTTTGTGATTGATAATGATTTGCACCGGGCAGAATATGAGCCGCTGGCGATGCTAATGAGAATGGGAAAGCGATCGCTGCTGGTATTTAATAAGTGCGATCGCTATTTGCCCGAAGAAAAGCAACAGATTATGCAGCGACTTCGAGAGAGAACGCAGGGGCTCCTTGCTCCAGAAGATATTTTGCCTGCTTCTGCGTTGCCCTCTGCGGCGCAGCTGCCCGGTGGCGAATGGGTGCAGCCCGACCCAGATATTGCCATGCTGACTCAGCGAATACTGATGATTTTGCAGCAGGAAGGAGACAACATTATTGCGAGTAATTTGCTGTTGCAGTCTCAGCAGCTCAGTGAGGAAGCGCGGGCATTGTTAGGGGCTCAGCGCCAGCAGCAGGCAGAAGCCATTATTGATCGCTATCAGTGGATTGGCGCAGGGGTACTAGCCGCAACGCCCCTGCCGGTAGTAGACATGCTGGCAGCGGTGGCGGTGAATGCGCAGATGGTTGTAGAGCTTGGCCAAGTCTATGGGGTGACGGTGAGCATAGAGGATGCTAAAGCCTTAGCGCTGTCGCTGGCAAAGACCATGGCTGGACTTAGCATCGCCAAGGGTGCTATGAAAATGCTGGCTTTGGGGCTACAGGCAAATGTGGCAACCGCCGTTGCCAGTAAGCTCTTGCAGGGCGTCAGCGCGGCCTACCTGACGCGAATTGCCGGAAAGAGCTTCATGGCCTATTTTCAGGCTGACCAAAACTGGGGTGACGGTGGTATCCAGTCAGTCGTCGCTCAGCAGTATCAGCTGAATCGGCGGGATGAATTTGTTCGGCAATTTTTGCGGAGCGCAGTTGATCGCCTAACCTAATTGGTCGGCATCTTTCCTGCATCCTAGTTCTAATCGCGGCGATCATAATTTATATGTAGAGGCTTGTTCCCTTTCCGGCATTAGAGGCCAAAATTCAAACAACGTTCTCTCTAAGCGAAGCTTCTTGGCGGTTTGACATTGGTTCATCGCTTTTTGGCGGGTTTTCAGCTGTCTGTTTGCCATGAGCTTTGTTTACAGCAGTGCGTACATGATTCTGGCA